>JAEHDK010000206.1 GCA_016880465.1 Micromonosporaceae bacterium | reverse complement strand
GGGGAGCCGGGCGGGTTCGGGTCGGCGGTCCGCCGCCCGGGCGGTCGCCGCGTGCGGTGTCGAGCACGCCGCTGCGGGGGCCGTCGTGCGGCGACCGGTTACCGGCGAACCAGTCGAGTGGCAAGGCCGCTTGGGCGATCCGCGGTGCGGGCCCCGACTCGTCGTCGTACGGCGGCTCCAGGGGAGGTGCCTTACGGACCCGGACCGGAGGGGCGAGCAGAGCGGGCATCGGTCCTCCCCAAGTTGACCTTGCGTTTGCCTACGTTTGTCTACAGCTGTTTGTACTCGCCTCCCAACTGGTCCGTCAACCATCGGCTCGGCGTACGCCCGGGGCCGGACCGGGCTGGTCCTCCCGGCCCGGAAGCAGCGGGTTCTCGGCGACCCACGCTGCGGTTTCCGCGTACTTGCGGGAGATGTACTCCTCGAGCTTGGCGCGCTCGACCCGCCACTGGCCGCGACCGCCGATCTTGATGGCCGGCAGCTCGCCGCTGCGGACAAGGTGGTACACCTGCGAGTCCGAGACGTTCAGCTCGACGGCGACGTCGGACAGCTGCAGGAACCGGGCGGCCTCCATGTTCTTCAGTTTGCCACCGATTGCCTGTGGTCGGCTCACTCGGCGGCGGTCAACTGCGCCGCGTCGCGCGAGTGCTAGAACAAGGGTCATGACAGACGTCCGGGTCTACCTGCCGGCCACCCTGTCCGGACTCGCCGGCCTGCGGCGGCAGGGTGAGCTCGGCCCGCCGCCGCTGACCGCGCACGCGGTCACCCCGGCCCTGCGCGAGTGGTACGCCGAGGGCGACGAGGAGGAGCTCGAGTACGTCGCGTTCACCCGGGCCGCACAGGGGGCGCTGCGGTTGCTCCGGGCCGACCCGGCGGCCCCGCGGCGCCGCGTGGTGGTCTCGGTCGACCTGCCGCCCGGCGCGCTCGGCCAGCCCGACCAGGAGCTGGGCTCCAGCGAGGTACGCCTGACGGCCGCCGTACCGCTCGCCGCGGTTGCCGCGATCCATGTGGACGGCAGCGCCGCGGAACCGGCCGTGGCCGCGGCGGCGGACGTCGTGGCCGAGGCCGCGGCGGGCGACCCCGACGCACAGTTCACTGTGGACGGTGCCGAGGACCACGAGCTCCAGTGGTACGACGTGACCGAGCTGGACCAGTTGACCGGCTAGGTCTCGTCGTCCAAGTCGTCGTCCGCGACCCGCTTGGGCAGCGTACGGCCGAAGGCGAGCAGCGCCACGAGGCCGCCGACGAAGAGTACGACGAGCGCGTAGTTGATCCGCGACTCGGCGCTTGCCCCGAGTGCCGTCTGGTCCGCGGCGCTGATCGAGCCGAGCAGGGCGAGCAGCCGCGCGCCCGCCACCCGGGTGACGGCCGCGGCGAGCAGCAGCAGGACGCCGGGCGCGGCACCGGCCAGCAGGTACGCGGTCCAGCGCTGGGCCGCGGTCCGGCTGGCCCGGCGCAGGTACCAGAACGCCAGCAGCCCGCCGACCAGTGCACTCACGGTGGCCTCGGTGAACGCGAGATAACCGCCGGCCGAGTACCCGGACGCGGCCGACCTACCGGCGCCGAACAGGTCCATCAGCGGATCGCGGAGGAAGAAGTCCAGCCCGTACCCGACGACGAACGCGCCGAGCGCGGCGGTCAGCGCGGCCGCGGCGACGGTACGCGGGACGAACGGGATCAGCACCCCGCCCAGCAGGGCGGCCAGCCCCACGGATCCGGCCAGGATGCGGCCCGGTCCGTTCGTACCGTAGAGCGCCAGCACCGTGCCCCCGGCCAGCGTGCCCGTGACCAGCCCGGTGGCCGGCGCGAGCCCGTGCTGGGCCGCCGCCCACCGGAGCGGGCGTCCGGCGAGCACCGCGGTCACGGTCAGGCCGGCCGTCGCCCCGGCGAGGATGCCGGCACCGACCAGAGCGGGCAGCGCCACGGTGATTTTCAGGATGGTGACCAACCACGCCACGGCCACCATGAGCAGCAGTCCGGTGCGTGGCTCAGGCGCCGGGACCGCCGAGTCGTCAGTGGTGGCCAGATCGCCGGCGGCCGCCCGGGTCGGGTCGGCCGGCGCGGTCGTCGGCTCCGCGACCGGGGTCGGCGCGGACGGGCCGGGCTCTTTCATGTCGCTTCTCCTCGCTGCTGCGCCGGCTCCCAGAGTACGCAGGCACAGGTAAGGCGTTGGGTGGAAGGATGGGGGGTACATACTCGCCACCCCGAGGAGACCCACGATGGATGCCATCTTCGCCGTGCCCGAGCCGCGCAACGAGCCCCAGCGCAGCTACGCACCCGGGAGTGCGGAGCGCGAGACCCTGCAGCGCCGGCTGGGTGAGCTGGCATCGGCGCAGGTTGACCTCAAGATGACCATCGACGGCCAACAGCGGATGGGTGGCGGCGAGGCGATCAACGTCGTCCAGCCGCACAAGCACCGACACGTGCTTGGAGTCACCCACAACGCAACCAACGAGGATGCGGCCGCTGCGGTCGCGGCCGCGAAGAAGGCCGCCCCCGGCTGGCGGGCACTCCCGTACGAAGAGCGCGCCGCCGTCTTCCTGCGCGCGGCCGACCTGCTGGCCGGGCGATGGCGCGACACGCTCAACGCGGCGACGATGCTCGGCCAGTCCAAGACCGCGATCCAGGCGGAGATCGACGCGGCCTGTGAATTGATCGACTTCTGGCGATTCAATGTCCACTTCGGACACAAGCTGCTCAGCGAGCAGCCGTTCTCGTCGTCGGGCATCTGGAACCGCATCGACCACCGGCCGCTGGAGGGGTTCATCCTGGCGATCACACCGTTCAACTTCACCGCGATCGCCGGCAACCTGCCCACCGCGCCCGCGCTGCTGGGCAACACGGTGGTCTGGAAGCCGGCCACCACCGCGCAATTCGCCGCACACTTCATCATGCGCATACTGGAGGCGGCCGGCCTGCCGCCCGGCGTCATCAACATGGTCACCGGCCACGGCCACGCCGCCGGCGCCGCCGCCCTGAGCGACCCGGACCTGGCCGGGATCCACTTCACCGGCTCGACCGGCACGTTCCAGCAGCTGTGGCGTACGGTCGGCGAGAACATCGACCGGTACCGCAGCTACCCGCGGCTGGTCGGCGAGACCGGCGGCAAGGATTTCGTGATCGCGCACTCGTCGGCCGAGGTCGATGCGTTGCACACCGCATTGATCCGCGGCGCGTTCGAGTACCAGGGACAGAAGTGCTCGGCCGCGTCCCGCGCGTACATCCCGCGGTCGCTCTGGCGGGAGGGCGGACTGCGGGACCGGCTGGCCGCGACGACGGAGTCGTTGACCTACGGCGACGTCAGCGACTTCACCAACTTCGGCGGCGCGGTGATCGACTCGCGGGCGTTCGCCAAGCACGCGGCCGCGCTCGACATGATCAAGAACTCCACCGACTGCACGGTGCTCGCCGGCGGCACCGCGGACGACAGCGTCGGCTACTTCGTCCGCCCCACCCTGGCCGAGTGCGCGGACCCGGAGCACGAGGTGTTTCGTACCGAGTACTTCGGCCCGATCCTCGCGGTGCACGTGTTCGACGACACGCGGTTCACCGAGGTGGTCCAGCAGGCCGAGTCGGTCGCGCCGTACGCACTCACCGGCTCGATCTTCGCCACCGACCGGCAGGTCGTCGACTGGGCCAGCAGCGCGCTGCGGTTCGCCGCCGGCAACTTCTACATCAACGACAAGCCGACCGGCGCCATCGTCGGTCAGCAGCCGTTCGGCGGGGCACGCGCCTCCGGTACGAACGACAAGGCCGGGTCATGGCAGAACCTGGTGCGGTGGATCTCCCCGCGGACGGTCAAGGAGACCTTCGCGCCGCCGACCGACTACACATATCCACACATGGGTTGACATGCTGGGGCTCGCGCGGGGTCGACATCAGGCCGGCGCCACCGCCTCGATCCGGTCGAGGGAGAACATCCGCTCCTCGTCGCGCAGGTGGCACCACGCCTCGACCAGGTGCCCGGACAGCGCGAGCGGCTCGATCACCCGAGCCGACGGGTTGCCCTGCGCGTTGGTGTAGTGGATCTTCACCCGCAGGCCGTGCTCGACCGCGTGGCTGAGCATCCGTTGCTCGGCACCGGAAAGCTGCGGTGCGAACTCGGAGATCGCCCGGGCCGGGCTCACAGCCGCCGCGCCCGAGCCCGCGGCCGCC
>JAEHDK010000205.1 GCA_016880465.1 Micromonosporaceae bacterium | reverse complement strand
GGCCGGCCGGTTGCGGGTCGCGGCCGCCGTGGGTGTCGGCGAGGACGCGTACAAGCGGGCCATCGCGCTCGTCGATGCCGCGGTCGACGTCCTCGTGGTCGACACGGCGCACGGGCACCAGCGCGCCGTCCTCGAGATGGTCACCCGGCTCAAGCGCGACACCGCGTTCGGCGGCGTGGACGTGGTCGGTGGCAACGTCGCCACGTACGCGGGCGCCCGGGCCATGGTCGAGGCCGGCGCCGACGCGGTCAAGGTGGGCGTGGGGCCGGGCTCGATCTGCACCACGCGGGTCGTCGCCGGGGTCGGCGTACCCCAGGTGACGGCGATCATGGAAGCGGCGCGCGCGTGCCGGCCGGCGGGTGTGCCGGTGATCGGCGATGGCGGCATGCAGTTCTCCGGAGACATCGCAAAGGCGCTGGTCGCCGGCGCGGACACGGTGATGCTCGGCTCGCTGCTCGCCGGCTGCGAGGAGAGCCCGGGCGAACTGATCTTCATCAATGGCAAGCAGTTCAAGTCCTACCGGGGCATGGGTTCGCTCGGCGCGATGCAGTCCCGCGGCGCGAACAGCGCGCTGCGGTCGTACTCGAGGGACCGCTACTTCCAGGACGACGTGCTCTCCGAGGACAAGCTCGTCCCCGAGGGTGTCGAGGGTCAGGTGCCGTACCGCGGTCCGCTCGCCAACGTGGCGCAGCAGCTCGTCGGCGGCCTGCGCGCGGCGATGGGATATGTGGGCGCCCCCACCATTGCCGAGCTGCACCGCCGGGGCCAGCTCATCCGGATCACCGCGGCGGGCCTGAAGGAGAGCCACCCGCACGACATCCAGCTGACCGTCGAGGCGCCGAACTACCACTCGCGCTGACCCGGGTCTATCTACTGTGGAGTGTTGAGCGATGCATGACGTGGTCGAGATCGGGCTGGGCAAGCCGGCTCAGCGCGGGTACCACCTGGACGACATTGCGATCGTCCCGAGCCGGCGGACCCGCGACGTCGACGACGTGTCCACCGCATGGCAGCTCGACGCGTACCCGTTCCGCATCCCCTGCGTGGCGCACCCCTCGGACGCCACGATGAGCCCGGACACCGTGATCGCGCTCGGCCGGCTCGGTGGGCTCGGCGTACTCAACGTCGAGGGCCTGTGGACCCGGTACGAGGACCCGAGCAAGATCCTCTCTGAGCTGGCCGGGCTCGGCGAGGACGCCGGGGCCACCGCGCGGCTCCAGGAGGTGTACGCGGAACCGATCCACCCCGACCTGATCGGCGAGCGGGTCCGGCAGATCCGCGAGGGCGGCGCGACGGTGTCGGTCCGCGTGTCGCCGCAGCACACGCTCGCGCTAGCCCCGGTGGTCCTCGACGCCGGCGTGGACATCCTCGTCATCCAGGGCACGATCGTCTCCGCCGAGCATGTGTCCACTGTGGAACAGCCGCTGAACCTCAAGGAGTTCATCGCCGACCTCGACCTGCCGGTGATCGTCGGCGGCTGCACGAACTACCAGACGGCACTGCATCTCATGCGTACGGGTGCCGCCGGGGTGATCGTCGGCGTCGGTGCGGACGAGTGGTCGACGACCGATACGGTGCTCGGCATCCGGGTGCCCATGGCGACGGCGATCGCGGACGCGGCCGAGGCGCGCCGCGACTACCTCGATGAGACCGGCGGCCGGTACGTACACCTCATCGCCGACGGCGACCTGCAGACCAGCGGCGACATCGCCAAGGCGCTCGGCTGCGGCGCGGACGCCGTCATGCTGGGCGAACCGCTGTCCCTCGCCGAGGACGCGCCGGCCGGTGGTGCCTGGTGGCACTCGGCGGCGAGCCACCCGAAGCTGCCCCGCGGGGCGTTCGGCGTCGCGGAGGAGCCGCTCGGCTCGCTGGAGAAGATCCTGTACGGCCCGGCCGACGATCCGGACGGCAAGCTGAACCTGTTCGGTGGGCTCAAGCGCGCGATGGCCAAGTGCGGCTACCGCGACCTCAAGGAGTTCCAGAAGGTCGGGCTCGTCCTCGACCGGTGACGCCATACCAGATCAACGCCGGCACCGCCACGTTGTCCACAGCGGACAGTGCTGTCCACAGCTGGTGGCGCGACGTGTTGCCCTCGCCGCGTGGTCCCGCCACGCTGTCCCCGTGCCCGCAGACAGTGCTCCCGGTCGTCCCCAGCTCAGGTCGGCTGCGGCTCCCGGTACGAAGGGCGGTGGCCACGGTGGCAAGGCCATACCGGCTCGTGGGTCGAGCCGCCGAGGCGGCGCGGCCGCCGCTGCCGGCGATGCCGGACCAGGCGGACTGGCTGGAGCAGCGACGGATCGCCATCGAAGCATGGCGGCTCGGGCGGCAGCAGCTGAGGCCGATGCCGGGCTGGCGGCGCCGGGTGCTCCGGCCGACCTCGCGGCGCGCCGGCCGGCCGGTCGCCGGGCCGTAGATCGGCCGCGGACACCCCTCTTCCATGCCCAGCACGACGCCCGCTATCTGCGGCGCAACCTGATCCGCGAGTACCAGGCTCGGTACGGCTGCCGGTTGGCCGTGATGATCGACACGATCGACCACGAGGGCGTGACCTACTTCGCCGAGCTGGTGCACGACGCGGATCCGGACCGCGATCTCCACCTGCTGGTCCGCTCGCCGGGCGGGGACGCCGAGACCGCCGTCCGGCTGATCCGCGCGGCCCAGGCGTCGTGCCGCCGGCTCGTCCTGGTGGTCCCGGACGTCGCCAAGAGCGCGGCCACCGTGCTGGCGCTGGGTGCCCACGAGATCGTCATGGGCCCCACCTCCGATCTCGGCCCCATCGACCCGCAGGTGTTCGTGGGCGAGCGCGGGTACGTGAGCGCCAAGGAGATCATCGCAGCGGTCGAGGGCGCGCTGGCCGACGTCCTCGACCGGCCGTCGACCCACCCGCTGCACGCGGCGCTGCTCGGCAACGGCGGGGTGGACGCGACGGTGTACGAGTTCGCCAAGCTGGCGTTGGGCGGCACGACCGACGTGGCCAGGCAGGCCATCGCGAGCAACCCGGACCGATCGGCCGCCGAGGTCGCGGCCCTCGTGGCCCGGGTCGAGCCGTCGCTGATCGCCGGGAGCCGGCTGCACTCGGCCGTCGTGGGTGCGGCCGAGGCGCGGGAGGCCGGTCTTCCGGTGGTAGAGCTCGGCCTGTGCGCCTACTGGTGGCGGGACATCTGGGAGATCTGGACGCGATACTTCGCGCTCGGTCCGCTCGACACGATCATGATCTACGAGAGCGAACATGCGTCGCAGATCCTCGACTACGTACCCGCGACCGCCGACCCGTGACCGATCTGTTGTCCCGGGCGGCTGCTGGACCCGTCCCGGCCGACCTAGCGTGAACGGTAGCTACGGGGAGGAGTCCACATGCGGCGGTACGCGGCGGTCGTCGCGCTGGTCGGACTGGTGCTGGCGGGCGGATGCACCCGCGCGGGGAGCCGCACCGCACCGGCCGGTCGGAGCCCTGCCGCCGGGTCGAGCGCCGCGTTCCGGCCGGGCGCCGACGGCCTCGGCGACCCGTACTTCGCCACGGCCGGCAACGGCGGGTACGACGTCGCCAGCTACGACCTCGGGGTTCGCTACGACCCGGGCAGCGACACCTTGACGGGGCATGCGTTGATCACCGCGACCGCGACGGCCGACCTGTCCCGGTTCAACCTTGACCTGTCCGGCCTGACCGTCAACGCGGTGGCGGTGAACGGCGCCCCCGCCCAGCAGGCGCGGCACGGTGCGGAGCTGGTCATCGCCCCCGCCGCCGGCCTGCCCAACGGCAGGAGGTTCACGGTGGACATCGCCTACGGTGGAGTCCCGGCGACGCTCGGCAGCCCGGGGCTCGGCGCCGAGGGCTTCCTGCACACCGCCGACGGCGCCCTCGCGGTCGGCGAGCCCCACTCGGCCAGCAGCTGGTTTCCCGTCAACGACCACCCGTCGGACAAGGCGACGTACGCGGTCGCGGTCACCGTACCCGCCGGGCTCGCCGCGCTCAGCAACGGCAGCCCCACGGGTTCATCCACAGTGGACGGCTGGACCACGTGGAAGTGGGTCGAGCAGGCGCCGATGGCGAGCTATCTCGCGACGGTGGTCATCGGGAAGTACCGGGTGAGGTCCACGACGCACGACGGGAAGCCGGTCGTCACCGCCGTCGCGGAGTCCATCGCGAATGGTCCCGCGGATCGGGCGATGGCCCGCACCCCCGAGGTCATCGACTACCTCGCGACACAGTTCGGGCCGTACCCGTTCGAGGCGCTCGGCGGGATCGTGCAGGGCGACCCGCGGATCGGGTTCGCCCTGGAGAACCAGACCCGGCCGGTGTACTCGTCCGGGTTCTTCCGGAGCGGTGACAACGCCGAGATCCTGGCTCACGAGCTGGCCCACCAGTGGTACGGCGACAGCGTCTCGGTCCAGCAGTGGAAGGACATCTGGCTGAACGAGGGGTTCGCGACCTACGCGCAGTGGTTGTGGCGGGAGCACACCGGCGGCCCGACGGTCGCCGAGTCGTTCGGCCGGGCGTACGGCAATGCCGCGGCGACCTCGTGGAACGTACCGCCGGCGGACCCCGGGCCGGACATGTTCGGCCGCGGTAACTTCGCGATCTACCAGCGCGGTGCGATGGCGCTGTACGCGGTGCGGGTCGCCATCGGCGCGGACGCGTTCGCCCGGTTGCTGAAGACCTGGGCCGCCGAGAAGCGCCATGCCAACGCGACGACGGCCGAGTTCATCGCGGTGGCCGAGCGGGTGTCGGGCCAGTCGTTGCGGCAGCTCCTCGACGCCTGGCTGTACCAGCCGCGGAAGCCGCCGGCGCCCGGCCGGTAGGGCCGGGCCGGGAGGTACTGGACAGGCCGGAGATGATGGTTGGCGTGGGGACAAGCGACCAGCCCGAGACGGCCGAGGCCACCGTCGGCGCGCTAGAGGTCATCAGCGGTGCCGCGCGGGCTGTGGCCCGGCCCGGTCAGCCGGTCACGATCGGCCGGTCGGCAAGCTGCCAAGTGGTCCTCGCCGACCCGCTGGTATCGCGCCGGCACGCCGAGCTGTCCTACCTCGACGGTGGGTGGGTGCTCCGCGACCTGGAGAGCAGCAACGGCACCTTTGTGGACGGTCAACGCACCGGGCTCGTCGTCGTGCGCGACGAGCTGGAGGTGCGGCTCGGTAACGCGGAGACCGGGCCGGCCATCCGGTTCGCGATGGTGCCGGCCGTGCCGGCACAGCCGGTTGCGACGGCGCCGCCGACGACCGGGCGCGCCCGGGCGGGGGAGTACGCCGCCACGAGCCGGGTCCGCATCGGCCGCACGCCGGACAACGACATCGTGCTCGGCGACGTACTGGTATCGCGCCGGCACGCAGAGGTACGCCGGATGCCCGACGGGTACCACGTCGTCGATCTTGGCAGCCGCAACGGCATCTACCACAACGGTCGGCAGGTCCAGCGGGCGAAACTGCAGCCCGGCGACCGGGTGGCGATCGGCCGGCATCAGTTGACGTTCGACGGCGAGCGGCTCTACGAGTACGTGGACCGCGGCCCGGTCTCGCTCTTCGCCGACGACCTGACCGTCCGGGTCGGCAAGCAGACCCTGCTCTCCGACGTGAGCTTCGGCCTGGCCGAGGGCACCCTGTTGGGGGTCATCGGGCCGAGCGGCTGCGGCAAGTCCACGCTGATCCGCGCCGTCACCGGGATCCGCCCCGCCACCGACGGCACGGTGCGCTACGACGGCCGGGACCTGTACTCGGACTACGCCGAGCTGCGGTACCGCATCGGCCTCGTACCGCAGGACGACGTACTGCACCGGCAGCTGACCGTCCGGCGCGCCCTCCGGTTCGCCGCCGCGCTCCGGTTCGCCGACGACGTTCCACGCCGGGAGCGCCGGGCCAAGGTCGACGAGGTGCTCGGCACGCTGGGCCTGAGCGACCGCGCCAGACAACGCATCGACACGCTGTCGGGCGGGCAGCGCAAGCGGACCTCCGTCGCGCTCGAGCTGCTGACCGAGCCGTCCTTGCTGTGCCTCGACGAGCCGACCTCGGGTCTGGATCCGGCACTCGACCGCGAGGTCATGGAGGAGCTGCGCGAGCTGGCCGACCGCGGCCGGACGGTCGTCGTGGTGACGCACAACGTCCTGCACCTCGACATCTGCGACCGGGTCCTGGTCATGTGCCCGGGCGGCACGCTCGGCTACTTCGGCCCGCCCGGTGAGGTGCTGAGCTTTTTCGCCGCGCGCGACTATGCCGACGTGTTCGCGATGGTCACCGAGGATCCGGCGCGCTGGAGCCGGCACTACCGCGACTCGGATCTCTTCAGCCGGTACGCCCGCGAGCACTCGGCACCCGCGACTCCGCCGGTCGAGTTGGCCGGGCCGGCCGGCATCCCGGCGGTCGCGGCCGAGGGCTCGGCGCCGGCGATGGGTGTCGCAGACCCGGCCGAACAGATCGCGGTGGCGGAGTCAGCCGAGCTGATCGGCACGACGATCCCGGCACCGGCCGCTGCGCCCGCGAT
>JAEHDK010000204.1 GCA_016880465.1 Micromonosporaceae bacterium | reverse complement strand
GTCGAACTGGACGGGCCGGTCTCGGTCGTAGCGGGCGACCGCGTGATGCATCTGCGGTACCGGGTGCGCTACCGCTGAGCGTGGCCCACGGCCCTCGGTGTGGTTTGGCTGGGTTGGTGGCTGATGTTGATCGTCGGATGTGGTGGATCGGCGTGCCGGGCTGACACGGGAAGGGCCTTCGGGTACGGGCACTGGTGACGAAACCTCTGCCCTGACCCGAAGGCCCAACAGTGTCTTTGTACCTTTGTCGCTGGCCACGGCGCACCTACCGCCGTGATCCGCTATCTGGATCACAACAGCGCGGTGTGGCGGGCGCTACCGGCCGACCACCCACCCTGGGACACCGTCTACCACTGCTTTCGCCGATGGAACCGGACGGGACGCTGTCTCGGATGCACAACGGGCAGCGCGAACAGGTCCCAAGACACCTCAGATCGGAAGGGTGGGCGGCACGTACGGCCGACCGTGGCGAGGGACGGATCCGGGAGCCGGAGTGCCCGCCGGAGGCGTCGGTGCCAAGCGGGTGGCCCACATGCCGGATCCTTTACCGACGGCGAAGGCTTGTCCGGCTCAGTCCACCGGGACTAGCCTGTCCCTTTCAGAGGAATCGTTGTTCCGTCAGGCGGAACAGATGGGGACGTGATGCCGCAGGTTACCGAGCCGCCAGTCGTGCCTGGCCGCGGCTATCTCGGGACCATGCTGGCGCTGCCGTTCGATGACGAGAGCTACCTCGACTTCGTCGAGGGCCTGCGGCGCTTCGCCCTGACCTCGCTGAACCCGGTCGCTGCAGCCGCGGTTCGCGGGCGGGTCGGTCCCAACGGGGCATCGCTGAACGATACGCGGCGGGTGGCTGATCGGCTTCCCGTCGTGGGCCTGCGCAACCGGCTTCTGCGGTCCACCCAGGACATGAACTGGGCGCGCGTGGTCGCGGCGTACCAATCGATCGGGCCACGGCTGGAGGCGGAACTCGCCGCCGCCGACGAGTGTGGGCCCGGGCGTGTGGAGCTGGCGGCGGACTGGGAGTACCCGCAGTACTACCGCGACGTGCATTACCACCGGCAGCCCGGCGGCTACCACGAGGACCCGCTCGCCGGGTACGTCTACCACTACGGCACGAAGGTGTTCCACCTCGGCGCTAACGACAACGACGAGACGAAGACCGCGCGGGCTTGGGAGACGCCGGCCCCCGCTGACGGTCGGGTGCGTCGAGTCCTCGACTTCGCCTGCTCGATCGGCGCAATGACGGTGGCGTTCAAGCAGCGCTGGCCGCAGGCGGAAGTGTGCGGCATCGACGCGTCCGAGCCGCTGCTTCGCTACGCACACGCCCGAGCGGCTCGCCTGGATGTCGATGTCGTGTTCTCGCAGCAGCTCGCCGAGCGGCTGCGCTTCGACGATGCGAGCGTCGATGTCGCCTACCTGGGCACGCTGCTGCACGAGGTGCCGCACGAGGTCGCGGTGCGGATCGTGCACGAGGCGCGTCGGGTGGTGCGCCCGGGCGGCGTGCTCGTGGTGCACGACATGCGGCAGGCGAGCGATCCGCCGGATCCGTGGGAGGAGTACGACCGCGACTTCGACAGCCGGTTCAACGGCGAGCCGTACGCCTACCACTTCGTACACGCGGGCTTCGGCCGGCTGCTGGCGCAGCTGTTCACCTCCGTCACCACCACCTCGGGGCGGACGGTGACCTGGGTGTGCACGGCATGACCACCGAGCCGAGTGCCGTACCGGGCCCGGAGCGCGTCGAGCCGGGCCTCGGCCCGTCGTGGCGCGTCGACGGGCCCGAGTCGATCGGGACCTTCGTCCCGGAGGGCGTCAACGACCGGCTGCTGCAGGTGAGCATGGAACTCGCGGCCGAGCTGTGGGTCACCCGGCGCCGGTTGGCGGCGCTCGAGGCGCAGCTGGTCGAGGCCGGTGTGGTGACGAGCCCGGATCGCATGCCGGCGCGGCTGGATGCCGAGGAGCGCGTACAGCGGGACACGTTCGTGCGCCGGATCTTCGGCAGCTTCCTGACGTGACGATCCGTGTCGGTGTGCTGGTGCCGGCCGCAAACCCGACGGTCGAGCCGGAGCTGCACCGTCTACTCGCGCCACACGCCTTCCCTTACATCGCCCGGTTGAGCGCTCGAGCGGGCCGGGATCTCGGCGAGCGCCTCGCCGCGTACCGAGCGGACAGCGAGGCGGCGATCGGCCGGTTGGCGGGACTTGGTCTCGCCGCCGCCCTCGTCGCCTGCACCGGATCCTCGTACCCGCTCGGCATCGCCGGCGATGCGGCCTGGACGACCCGCCTCCAGGCGATGCTCGGCGCGCCGGTCGTGACCGCCGCCGGGGCGTTGCTGGCGGCCATCGAAGCCGTCGGGGCGACCCGGCTGAGCCTGGTATCCCCGTATCCTGGATGGCTGACCGAGCAGAGCGTCGCGTTCTGGCAGTCGTGTGGTTACCCGGTGCAGCGGGTGTGGCCGGTCGCGGGCGCGGGGCGCATCTATGACACCCCTGAGGCCGACCTGCGGGCAGTGCTGGCGGAGGCGGTGGGCGTCGCCCGCGACGGCGAGGCCGGCCCCGGTGGGCACGTGGTCGTGGTGGCCGGCACCGGCGCCCCCAGTCTCGCGGCGATCGAGGCGCTCGCCGAGGAGTCCCCGATCCCGGTCCTGTCGTCCAACCTCGCCGGTGCCTGGGCGCTTGCCCGGGCAGCGGGACTGGGGCACCCGATCGGCAAGTCGGGCAGCGCGGCGCTGCGCCAGCTCGACCGTACGCCCACCTGGGAGCGCGGGTGACCGCGGCCGGCGGCGCGGACGCGCCGGTGATCGTCATCGGCGGTGGGCCAGTGGGTCTGGTCGCGGCCCTCGGTCTTGCCCGCGGCGGTGTCCCGGTCATCGTGCTGGAGGCCGGTGCCGCCGGAGTGCCCGCCGAGTGGCGCGGCTCCACGCTGCACCCCCCGACGCTGGAGCTGATGGATCAGCTCGACCTGGCCGCCCAAGTCGTGCGCGCCGGCGTGCGGGTGGACCGTCTGCAGTACCGGGACCTGGAGTCACCACTGGTCGCCGAGTTCTGCTACAAGCTCCTCGACGGTGCCACCCGGTTCCCGTTCCGCCTGCAGTACGAGCAGTACAAGCTGCTGCGGCTGCTGCGTACTGCCGCGCAGACACATCCCGATATCGAGCTGCGCTTCGGCCAGCGCGCGGTCGCGGTCGAGTCGGACGAGCGCCAAGCCCAGGTCATCGTTGACACCGCGGCGGGGCGCCGCCGGGTAGCGGGGAACTGGCTGGTGGGAGCGGACGGCGCGCGCAGCACGGTGCGCCGGGCGCTGAACATCGACTCTCCAGGTACCACGTACGACACCCTGAGCCTGGTCGCGGCGACCCGCTTCGAGTTGGCCGCTGCGATCGCCGACCTGGCCCCGGCGAGCTACTGGACCGGCCCGCGCGGACGGGTCTCGCTCATCCGCACGCCGGACACCTGGCGTGTCGCGGTGACCACCGACCGGCCCACGCGGCGTGGTCCACTTGAGACGGACGCGGGAGAGGCACCGCATCCGGTGCTCGCGCAGACGCTCGACCGACTGGTCGGCAACCGGCGATGGACTGAGCTGCCGCTCGTTCAGCAGCAGTTCTACCGCAGCCATCAGCGGCTCGCCGACCGATTCCAGGCGGGGCGGGTGCTGCTCGCCGGCGACGCCGCGCACCTGGCCAGCACGACCGGCGGCATGGGCCTTAACGCTGGTATCCACGACGCCTGCGACCTCGCCTGGCGGATGGCCGGCCCGCTGCGTCGCGGGGACACCGAGGGGGCCGAGCGGGCGGCGGCCGAGTACGCGGCCCACCGGCGAGGGGTCGCCGTCCGGGTCGTGCAGCCGGCCACTCGCGCGGCCCGGGCCGCGGTGGACGTCATTGGCATGCGCGAGCGGGTGGCGCGTCTGGAGGCACTGCGTCGGGCGGCGACCGACCCAGAGGAGGCCGTCCGCCATCTGCGGGCCGTCAGCATGTTTGGCGAGGACCGATGACGGCGTGCTTCGAGTACTACGGCGGCTACCCGGACAAGGTCCACCGGGACGGCGAGCCACGGGAAGGGGTGAGCCCGTGACAGCCCTCGACCCCGCCGTCTGTCACCGCGCCGGCCCGTTCATCGACGGGCGTGTCGTGCCGGCGCATACGGCGGCCAGGATCGAGCTGGTGTCGCCGAGCACCGAGGAGGTGATCGGCAGTGTGCCGGACTCGTCTGTCGAGGACGTCGATGCGGCGGTGGCCTCGGCTCGGCGCGCCTTCGCCGACCCGGACGGCTGGCGAGCATGGGTTTCGGCCGAGCGGGCCGCCGCGATGGAACGGCTGGCCGACGTTCTGGCGACCCGCGATCCCGACCTCGCCGTCCTGCTGGCCCACGAGATCGGTCGCCCGCTCGGCGTCTCGGCCAGCAGATCGAGCCGGGCGTCGGAGCTTCTCCGCTACTACGCGGCGCTGGGCCGGTCGCTGGTGTACGAGGAGATCACGGAGGTCCCCGAGCGGCGGCCGGCGACCTCGGTCCGGCGCTCGATCGTGCGGCGCGAGCCGCGGGGCGTGACCGCGGCCATCGTGCCGTACAACGGCACGCTGATGATGGGGATGTACAAGGTTGGGCCGACTCTCGCACTCGGCGGCACGGTCGTGCTCAAGCCGGCGCCGCAGGCGCCACTCGAGGCGTACCTGCCGGCCGAGGCGGCGACCGAAGTGGGCATTCCGGACATCGGGCGTGGCTGGTACCTCGAGCCGACCGTCTTCGCAGACGCGCGCAACGACATGCGCGTGTGCCGGGAGGAGATCTTCGGCCCCGTGGTGACGATCATCCCGGTGGCCGATGAGCACCGGGCGGTCGCGGTCGCCAACCACTCCGACTTCGGCCTGGCCGGGTCGGTGTGGAGCGCCGACGAGGCCCGGGCCGTGGCCGTCGCCGGACGGCTGGACACCGGGACCGTGGGCATCAACGGCTTCGGGTTCAACACCGCGGCTCCGTTCGAGGGGCGCCGCCACAGCGGGCTCGGCGTCGAGCTTGGCGCGGAGGGCTTCGCGGCCAATTACCAGCACAAGACGCTGCACCTCATCGGGTAGGCGTGCGGTGGAATCGACCCCAGCTCCTGCCGGACCGGTGGATACGGTCGCGGTGGTGGTCGGCGACCTCGAGGCGGCACTCGACGCGTACCGCGCCGGGGTAGGCCTGGTGTCCCAGCGGCGCGGGCGGTTCCCGGCGGAGCACGCCGCCGCCTGGCGCCGACCGGAGCTC
>JAEHDK010000203.1 GCA_016880465.1 Micromonosporaceae bacterium | reverse complement strand
TCTGGGCGCTCCTGCGGCGCCGGGCGCGGCGGCGGGCGCAACGCCGGGCGGCCGCGGCGTACGAGCAGTACGGACCGCCGCCGTACGGTTACCAGCGGCCGGGAGCCTAGCCCCAATACCGTTTACTTAGAACTACAGCGATGTTATTCTTCGCCCGTGCCACGAGCCGGGTGGGTGAAGCCGGAGACGGATCAGCGGCTGTCTGATCACATCTCGTTGGGTGTGTTGACCAGGGTGTTTCCGCCCGAGCTGGTGGATCGTGTGGTGGTCGAGGCGGGACGCACTGAGCTTCGTCATCGGCTGCTGCCGGCCCGGGTGGTGGTGTACTACGTGCTGGGTCTGGCGCTGTTCGCGCGGGAGTCCTATGAGGAGGTCATGCGCAACCTGGTGGACGGGTTGTCGTGGGCCTCGGGGTGGGCCAAGGACTGGAACGTGCCGACCAAGGCCGCACTGTTCAAGGCTCGTACCCGGCTTGGTGTTGAGCCGCTGGCGGCGTTGTTCTCCGCGGTCGCGGGCCCGTTGGCTACATCTGCGACCAAGGGCGCGTGGTATCGGGACTGGCGGCTGATGAGCATTGATGGGACCTGCGTGGACGTTGCCGCCACGCCTGGTAACGACGCCGAGTTCGGTCGGCCCGGGTCGGGCCGAGGAGAGGGCGTAGGCGCATTTCCTCAGGTGCGGCTGGTCGGGGTGGCTGAGTGTGGCACCCATGCGTTGGTCGGCGCGGCGATGGGCGCCTGCAGCACCGGTGAGACCACGATGGCGCGGGACGTGCTGGGGTCGCTGAGTGCGGGGATGCTGCTGCTGGCCGACCGGAACTTCTACGGCTTCGACCTATGGCAGCAGGCCCGTGCCACCGGAGCGGATCTGTTGTGGCGTACGAAGTCCAACCATGTGCTGCCCGTTGACCAGCGCCTTGAGGACGGCTCCTACCTCTCGCACCTGCATCAGGTCGTCAACTACCACCGCCGGCCGACCGACGTGGCAGTACGCGTCGTTGAGTACCGGCTTGACGACCCTGGCCGTCCCCAGTCAGAGCCCCGGTATCGGCTGCTCACCACGATTCTCGACCCCCGCCGCGCTCCCGCCGAGGAACTGGCCGCGGTCTACGCCGAGCGGTGGGAGTTCGAGACCGCGCTGGACGAATTCAAGACCCACCAGCGCGGCCCGCGGGTCGTACTGCGCTCGAAGATGCCCGACGGCGTCCGGCAGGAAATCTGGGGATATCTCTGTGTCCACCACGCAATCCGCTGGCTGATGCACGCCGTTGCCATCGAGGCCGACACCGACCCCGACCGGCTCAGCTTCACCCGCACCCTGCGCGCGGCACGCCGCAGCACGACTACCCACCCGGGATTTCGCACCCAGCGTCCTTGACGCCGCGCACGCCAAGGCCCGCGGCGAGATCCTCTTCGAGACGCTGCCCGAACGCCGACTACGAGCCAACCCGCGCGTCGTCAAGCGCAAGATGTCGAACTTCGGTGTCAAACGAACCGAGCACCACGCCTGGCCACAGCCCACCAAGAAGCCCGCCGAAGCTGTAGCCATCCTCAAGTCTAAGTAAACGGTATTGAGCCTAGCCCGCGGGTAGCGCGTGCGCCTCGCGCACCACGGTGACGAGTTCGTCCACAATGGAGGTAAG
>JAEHDK010000026.1 GCA_016880465.1 Micromonosporaceae bacterium | reverse complement strand
GTCCGGATCAACTGGGTCTGGATGCCGCCGTGGGGTCCGGACAAGATCACCGACGACGGCCGCGAACAACTGCGTGCCCTCGGCTTCAACGTCTAGGCCACTCCTGGCAGACTGCGGCTGGGCAACCCGGGCCCGCCCGCCCAGTCTGAAACGGAGTGTCATGGTCTCGGTGGCGCAGCTCGATGACACCGTAACCGAACCCGCGCCGGCGGCGCCGGCCCGCCGGTGGACCGAGCTCCTGCACAACCCCTCGCTCGTCGCGGTCGGGGTCTGGCTCGTCACCGCGCCGGTCGCCTTCGCCCTTCCCGGGTACGCCGGGATGGATCCCTTTGGCCAGCGGGCGATGGGGCTGACGATCGGCGCTGGGCTCACCGGGATCGTGGCGGTGCTGGTCCTGTGGTGGCGCTGGCCGTCCCGGACCGTGGCCGGGGTGGCCGCCGGGCTGCTGGCGAGCTGGGCAGTGCTGGCGCAGCGGACCGCGCTCAACGGCACCCCGTTCGGCATGGGCGGCATCCTCGACGATGCCGGGCGGCTGGCTGCGACCGTCGACCGGTACACCCAGACCTGGGCAACCGCCGACATGTGGGTGGCCGGCCTGCCGGCCCAGTACCCGCCGTTGTACTTCCTGCTCACCGGACACCTCGCGGCCGCGATCGGCCAGCCGGCGTACGAGGTGCATGCGGCCGCGTCGGTGGTCGTGCTGTCGGCCACCGTGCTGCTCGCCTTCGCGTTCTGGCGCCGGCTGGCCCCGACCTGGGCCGCCCTGGCCGTCGCCGGTACGACGCTGCTGGCGTTCTCGGACGGCCGCAAGGCGCACGAGGGGTTCACGCTCGCGATCGTCGTGCCGTGGGTGCTGCTCACGTTCGCCCGGCCGCCGCGGCGCCGGCTGCACTGGCTCGCCGCGGGCGCCATCGGCGCGCTGATCGTCACCACGTACCAGGCGTGGCTCGTCTTCCTCGCGATCGGCGTGGTGACGCTCGCCGTGCTCACCTGGCGGGACAGCGACGACCGCCGGGGGTACCTGACGTATCTGGGCGCGGTCGTCGGCACCGCGGCCGTGCTGTCGTCCTGGTATCTCGGGCCGTACCTGTACGCGCTGCTGACCCGGGGCGGTTCCGAGGTGTCCGACCTCTACACCCCGCCGGAGCTGCAGCAGAAGCTGCTGCCCTTCCTCGACGCGTCTCCGCTGGGCGTACTGCTGTTGATCGGGCTGGTGGGCACGCTGTGGCTGCGCACGACCGCCTGGTGGGCAACGCCCCTGCTCGTGCTGTTCGTGGGCACGATGCTCTACCGGGTGTTGGCGACGATCCGGCTGGTCGCCACGGGGCACACGAACCTGTTGAACTACACCCCGGTCCTCGTGGTCACGATCCTTGCCGCGGCCGGAGTCCTCACCCTGGCGCACGCCGGCCCGCTCGTCGTCGAGCGGTTCCGGCTCGCTCCCGCGCGGGGTATGGCGACCGCGGCTCTGGCCGTCCTCATGGCGTACACCACGTACACCGTCGGGGGGATCTGGATGCCGGTCGCCGAACCGGCCGGGCACTATGTCGCGCAGGCCCACCGGGAGCCGTTGCCGGAGGGCGGCTACCCGCAGTACGCGCCGGCCAACGACCGCGCCGACTGGTTCCCGGTGCTCGATGTACAGCGCGCGGTGGAGAGCGTGTACGGACCGAACCCGCACCGGGTCAGCGTCTCGTCCGACGACCGGCTGTACGTGTACCTGCCGTGGCCCGGGTACACCACGGCGACCCGGGGCGGCGCGGGCGCGCTGATCCACTGGTACGAGCGGCGGGACGAGATCCAACGGCTGGCCGGTACGACGGACCCGACCGAGTTCGCCCGCGCGTCGGCGGACACCCGGTTCGGCCCGATCGACATCTTCGTCCTGAAGGCGACCGGTAGCGGGTGGACGATCGGTACGGCGACCTTCGTACCCGCCCAGTTCGACCGGTCGACCTGGGCGGTGTTCGACAACCTGCCGGAGGGCACGGTGGTCGCGGTCCGCCGACCCTAGCCGCGCCGCCCGGACCTGTTCGGCGGGTGCCGGACTACTTTGTCGCGCAAGTGGATTAGCGCGTGGCAGGTTGCCAGCCATGACCGAAGCTCTCCTTGCCGGGCTGCTCGCCGGCTACGGGGTCGCCATCCCGATCGGCGCCATCGGGGTGCTGATCGCCGGCCTGGCCGCCCGTACCTCGCTTGCCGTGGGAGCCGGTGCCGGCCTCGGGGCCGCGACCGCCGACGGCGTCTACGCGCTGCTGGCGGTCCTCGGGGGTGCGGCGCTGGCCCGCGTCGTCGAACCGATGGCCACCCCGCTGCGGCTCGTCGCCGCGGTCGTCCTCGTCGCCATCGCGGTACGGGCGGCCGTCACCGCGGTACGCCATCAGCGGGACCCGGCACGCGCGGCTCAGCCGCGGACCGGCCTGGGCACCCCGCTGCGGGCGTACGGCGGCCTGCTGGCGCTCACGTTGCTCAACCCGGCCACCATCGTCTACTTCGGCGCGCTGGTCCTGGGCCGGCAGGCGGCTGGCTCGGCGGGCTCGCTGCCGGCCGGCGAGGCGGCGGTCTTCGTCGGCGCGGCGTTCGTCGCATCGGCCAGCTGGCAACTGCTGCTTGCCGGCGGTGGATCGCTCATCGGCCGGGCGCTGACCGGGGCACGGGGACGGCTCGTGACCACGCTCGTATCCAGCACCGTGATCGTGGCGCTCGCGCTGTCACTCGTGTTCGTCGATTGAGCGGATCCCGGCGCATCGACGAAAGGACCAGACTGCGAGCGCCCAGCGGATGCCCGGTCGCGTTCGGGTCCGGTTCTTCCTGCCGGACGGCCGGGCCGGCCCGGTCTGTCGCGGGCGGCCGTCGACCGGGCGGGTAGTCTGCGCCCGTGAGCGTACGGCCGGCCGCGGGGGGCGGTCGCTGGGTCGAGGTGGACCCCGAGCGGGTCGAGCGCTGGCTGGACACCTTCCGCGAGCGGCACGGCTCGCTGGCCGTCGACTTCGCGGGCGACGGGTTGCGGGTGGCCGCGTTCGACGGCACGGTCGCCGAGCTGTTCCCGCCGCCCGGCGCGCCGGCCCGGGAGGACATCGCCGGGTTCGTGCAGTCCGCCGGCGAGCCGCGCACGATCGGGCTGCTGCTGGTGCGCCGGGGCGGTACCGCGGTCGGGCTGGCCGAGGGCGCCAAGCTCGTACTGTCCAAGGTAGACAGCCACTACGTGCAGAGCCGGGCGGCTGCGGGCGGCTGGTCGCAACAGCGGTTCGCCCGGCGGCGGGAGAACCAGGCCCGGGCGGCCGCCGCCGACACGGCCGATCTGGTGGCCCGCCTGCTGTTACCCGCGCTTGGCCGGCTGGCCGCGCTGGTCGCGGGCGGCGACCGCCGCATGGTGGACTCGGTCCTCGCCGACCGGCGGCTCGGTCCGCTGGTGATGAAGCTGGACAGCCGGTTCCTCGACGTACCCGATCCCCGGCAGGCCGTGCTCGTCGACGCCGTGCGCCGCGCGCGGGCGGTCCGGATCCGGCTGACCGACCCGGAAGGCTGACCACGCTTTCGCCGAGTGCCTTGCTGCCCGCCCCGCTGGGTGCGGGGCGGGCAGCCGGGCAGTGACTGACTGCTACTTGATCAGCGTGTAGACGACCGCGTGCGCGACCTCGCTGCCACCGACGCCTACCCGCAGGGTGGCGAAGTGGTCGCCGGCGCTTGCGGCCTTGGCCGCGGTCATCGTTACGGTCACCGTTGCCGAGCCGCCGGCGGCCAGCGTGACGGACGACGGGCTGACCGCGTACCCCACGCCGGTACCAGTGGCGCCGCCCACGGACAGCGTGTACGTGTGGCTACCGGAACCGATGTTGGTGAGTACGACGGTCGCGGTCCCGGTCTGTCCCGAGCCGGCCGGTACGGCGCCGAAGCTGGTGCTCACCGGGTCCAGCCCGGCCACCGCGTTGACCGCGGCGAACAGGTTGTCCCGGCCGGCGCCGATCACGTTGACGTCCGTCTCCAGAGCGGCTGCGCTGGAGGTCCTCAGCACGCCCTGGTCGGCCGTGTTGACGATGGCCGACCGGATCTGCGCCGCGGTCCAGTCCGGGTGCTGACCGCGGACCACCGCGGCCGACCCGGCCAGGTGTGGCGTGGCCATCGAGGTGCCCTGGAAGAAGGCGAAGCAGGGCGGTGCACCGCATGCGGTGTGCGGTACCGAGCTGAGCACGTTGACCCCGGGGGCTACCGCGTCCGGCTTGACCCGGAAGTCGGCGTCCGTCGGTCCCTGGCTGGAGAAACCGGCCATGATGTCCACGTTGGGGGTCAGGAAGTACGACAGGGAGCTGTCGATCGTCGTAGCCGCCCCGTTGTTCGCCGAGACCGCGACACCGTCGACCAGCGAGAGCTGGTACGCCGGAATAGTCGGTTCGTTGGGGATGCCGCCGCGGCCCATCACGTTCGGGTCGCCGCCGACGTTGTTGACCACCAGGGCGACCAGCGCGCCGGCGTCCTGTGCGTTGCGGATCTTCTGGGAGAACGTGCAGGTGCCGCGGGAGATCAGCGCGATCTTCCCGGTGAGGCTGCCCGCCGGTAGCGGGGTGCAGGCCGTGGAGAGGCCGTTGACCGGCCCGGTGACCACGCCGAGCGGGGCGGTCAGGTCGGCGGGCACCGTGCCGAAGTCGCTGGCGGCCGCACCGTACGTCGCGCCACCTACTGTCACCGCTCCGCCGATGAAGTGCGGCACGGTGCTCGCGCCCGCGGTGAGCGCACGGGCGGCGCTACCCGGCGACTGGATCGTCCGGTGGCCTGGGCCGGAGTTGCCGGCGGCCACCGCGACCACCATGTTCGCCTGGTCGAGGTTGTCCACGCCCATGCCGAGCAGGTCCTGGATGCCGGAGGCACCGCCACCGAGGCTCATGTTCGCCACGTCGAAACCGTCGGCGTACGCGGCCTCCAGGGAGTTGAGGATGTCCTCGCTGCGCGCGCTGGCGACCAGGCCCGGGAACACGTTGTAGTTGCCCAGCAGGGCCTTGGGCGCGACGCCCGACATGGCGTACGGGATAGGTGTACCCGCCACCGAGGCCGGGGTCAGGTGGTTGCAGGCGACCGTACCGGACACGTGGGTGCCGTGGTCCTGGATGGCCTCGGGGGTGAGGCCGCTCTGGTTCGCCTTGTTGTAGAAGACCTTCGCCGCGATCACCTTGTTGTTGGTGAACCGCCGGTCGCCCAGCTGCTGGGCCGGTGGGTACCCGGCGTCACTGAAGCACGGGTGGGTGGTGTCGATCCCGGTATCCACGATCGCCACCTTGACGCCGGCGCCCGCGTTGGCCGCACCGCCGCCCTGGTTCCAGGCCTGCACCGCACTGATGATCGCGAGATCCGGGTCGTCCACGAGCGGCCGGTACAGGCCCTCGTACTCGGCCCGCAGCACGTTGGGTGCGGCCGCGACGGTGCCCAGCGGCACGCCGTTGAGCTGCACCGCGACCGCGTTCAGCGAGATGTCGAACTCGCCGGTCACCTTGGCCGCCGGCGCGTTGGTGTGCAGCCACGCCTTGAAGTCGTTGCGCAGGGCGGAGAGCCGGGCGCGCTCGGACTTGACCGTCGTACTGGAAAAATCGATCTTCTTGCCGTGCGCCGGCTTGGTCCGGGCCGCCGTGGCGAGTGGGTCGCCGGCAAGCTGCACCAGCGCCGAGCCGGTGTCCACCGTGGCACCGGTCGTCCCACCGTCCGTGACGTTGCCGATCCGATCCGTGCCGGCGCCGGCGCTGGCCGGGCCGCCAGCGGTGAGGGCGAATGCGGTCAGCACAGCGACCGCACCCGCGAGAAGTACCCGCGTGTTTCTCATCAAACCTCCCGGTAGGGGAACCGCATCGATGCTGTTGCCGGTCGATCTGGAATCCGTCATCGATGCCCATCCGGTGGCATCGTCGCACTTCCGGGTACGGTGAGCCACCTGTCGACGGCGGGTCGTCGAACGGAAGGCCAGCAGCGGAGGCGCCGCCCGCGCCGTAATCGAGCGGCCCGTTGCCGGCCCACCCGGTACACTCGGTCCCGTGCTCGCCTGCCGAGACTGACCTGCCCCGCACCGGCCGCCGGACCCTAGCCCGGCCGGCGCAGCCGGGTGTCCAGGTCCGTCGCACCGTCCCCGAGAGCGAGCCCCTCTTATGATCACCGCCGCTGGCCTGCAACTCCGTGCGGGCGCCCGCATCCTGCTGGGCGAGGCGACCCTGCGCGTCCAACCGGGCGACCGGATCGGCCTCGTCGGCCGCAACGGCGCCGGCAAGACCACCGCGCTGCGCGTGCTCGCCGGCGATGGGCTGCCCTACGCCGGTCACGTCGAGCGGCGCGGGTCGGTCGGGTACCTGCCGCAGGACCCGCGTACCGGCAACCTTGACATGACGGCCCGGGACCGGGTGCTGTCGGCCCGGGGGCTGGACACGCTGCTCGCCGAGATGACCGCCCTCGAGCACCGGCTCGGCGAGGACGACCGGCTCGTCCGCCGGTACGGCGCGCTGGAGGACCAGTTCGCCAGCCTCGGCGGGTACGCCGCGGAGGCGGAGGCGGCCCGGATCTGCGCGAACCTCGGCCTGCCCGACCGGGTCCTGGCGCAGCCGCTGCGTACGCTCTCCGGCGGCCAGCGGCGGCGCATCGAGCTCGCCCGCATCCTGTTCCGGGACGCGAGCGCCACCGGCGGCGGGACCCTGCTCCTCGACGAGCCGACCAACCACCTCGACGCCGACTCGATCACCTGGCTGCGCGGGTTCCTGGCCGGGCACAAGGGTGGCCTGGTGGTCGTCTCGCACGACGCCAACCTGCTCGAGGCGGTGGTCAACAAGGTCTGGTTCCTCGACGCGAACCGGGCCGTCGTCGACGTGTACAACGTCGGCTGGAGGTTGTACCTCGACCAGCGGGAGACCGACGAGCGGCGGCGGCGGCGGGAGCGGGCCAACGCCGAGAAGAAGGCCGGCGCGCTGCTCGCGCAGGCCGACAAGATGCGCGCCAAGGCCACGAAGGCGGTCGCCGCGCAGAACATGGCGCGCCGCGCCGGCCGGCTGCTCGACGGGCTCGAGGCCGAGCGGACCGGCGACAAGCTCGCCAAGGTACGCCTGCCCACGCCGGCACCGTGCGGGCGCACCCCGCTCACCGCGCAGGGGCTGTCCAAGTCGTACGGGTCGCTGGAGGTCTTCTGCGACGTGGACGTGGCCGTCGACCGCGGCTCCCGCGTCGCCATCCTCGGCCTCAACGGCGCAGGGAAGACGACCCTGCTGCGGATGCTCGCCGGGCAGCTCGCGCCGGACACCGGCGAGGTGCTTCCCGGCCACGGGCTCAAGCTGGGGTACTACGCCCAGGAGCACGAGACCCTGGACGTCGGCCGGACCGTGCTGGACCACATGCGCACCGCCGCGCCGGAGCAGACCGACGGCGACCTGCGCCGGATCCTCGGCGCCTTCCTGTTCTCCGGCGACGACGTGGACAAGCCGGCCGGGGTGCTCTCCGGTGGCGAGAAGACCCGGCTCGCGCTCGCGACGCTGGTCTGTTCGGGGGCGAACGTGCTGCTCCTCGACGAGCCCACCAACAACCTCGATCCGGCCAGCCGGGAGCAGGTGCTCGACGCGATCGCCCGGTTCCCCGGCGCGATCGTGCTCGTCACCCACGACTCCGGTGCGGTGCAGGCGCTCAAGCCGGACCGGGCGATCCTGCTGCCCGACGGCGTCGAGGACGCGTGGAGCGACGACCTGCTCGAGCTCGTCGAGCTCGCCTGAGCACCTACCACGGGGTCGCCAGCATGGCCTCCACCACGACGGCGGTCAGTGCCCCGAAGCCCACCAGGAGCACCGGACTCGGGGGTACGTCGCCACCCTGCCGCTCGGGCGCCACCGCGGCCACGGTCAGCCACGGGAAGAACGGCAGCCAGGCGTGCTCGACGCCACCCCGGGCCAACCCGGCCACGATGGAGAACACGACGGCCGCTCCGGCGCCCACGAGAAACGGCCAGCCGGGCGTACGGCGTACCTTCCGGATGCTCGCCACAACCGGCGGTCCGCCGGCCAGGAGCAACGCGACCAGGCTGATGCCGGTCCACCACAGCGAGGACCGGTACGGCTCGATCCGCGTCGCGTAGTCCGCCTGCGCGCTCAACATTCCGTCCACCCACCCGAATCCGGCCAGTTGGGCGGCGAAGACGGGCAGCAACGCGCCGAGCCCGGTCGGCAGGTTGAGGAACGCCCGGCGGCTGGCGAAGTACAGGCACACGACCGAGAGGCCGAGCCACGGCGCCGCGTAGGAGAGCAGTGCGGCGGTGCCGAGCAGTGCGCCGGAGAGGCCCGCCCAGCCGGTCGCGGACCAGCCGGTGCGGGCGCGGGCGCTGGCCCGTACGCCGGCCGCGACCATCGCCGCGCCGAGGGTGGAGCCCACCGCGTCGGCACTGACGGCGAGCCAGATCGCGTAGGGCGCGAGGGCGAGCACCGGCAGGTACCGGCGCGCCGCCGCCTCGCCGCACACGCCGCGCACCGCGCTTAGTACGAGCGGGACGGTCAGCGTACCGACCGCCGTGACGAGCACGCCCAGTACGAGGTGGTTGGTGAGGCCCACCCGCTGGGCGGCCCAGAGGAGCAGCACCGGCCCGGGCGGATGCCCGCGGGTCGCGTCCGAGTGCTCGGCCGCGCGACTGGTGAACGTGCGCAGGTAGCCGAGCGGGTCATCGCCGACCTCCTGCACGTCGGTGAGGTAGCTGTCGCCCGCGAGCAGGGCCCGGGTCAGCCCGCCGGCTCCGTCGACGAGGGCGAGCGCGACGGCCCAGCCGAGCATGCCGGCGTACCCCGTGAGTAGGATGACGGACCACCGTGCCCGGTCCAGCCAACCGCGTACTGCTATGGCCAGCATTCCGGTGGCCACGGCGGGTGCGAGTACGCTTGCGGGGCTTAGTTCCAATCGGTACCTGCCGAGAAATGGTGCGCTCGCCGTACCAAGTCGAGCACCCCCTCGGACTGCGAGCCATGTCAATACGAGTCCGGCTCCGGAAAGCGCCAGCCAGCCAGCCAGGTCGCGTAGCTCTATGCGGCTAAGCGGCACTCGCGGTGCCGGTCGAGGAACATCGGTACGCACAGCGGAACACGGTATCGGGTACCTGACACCGGCGTGCGTGTCGGTTGGCTTTGGGTCGATATCTAGCGCATGATCGTCCGAGGCGGTCTAATAGGTGGGACCGCGAACCAACCGCACCGTCTCGGACGTGAGGAATCAACATGGCAGCCACCGCGACCACCACGAGCACCGAAAAGGGTCGCCGGATCGTCGGGGCCGAGCGCCAGACGCTCGCCAAGGACCTGGTCAAGCGGTACACCTCGGGAGAGAGCATCCGTGCCTTGGCGGCCTCGACCGGTCGCTCGTACGGCTTCGTCCACCGGGTGCTGACTGAGTCCGGCGTGCAGCTTCGCCAGCGCGGCGGTGCTCGGCGCCGGAAGAAGGCGTGACTCGCTCACCAATCGCGGCGAGCGGTGTTCGACTGGACCGCGACGGGTCGGTGGCAACGGTAACGTTGTGCCGGCCCGACGTCCTTAATGCGCAGACCCCCGCCATGTGGGCCGCACTCCGGGAATGCGGACGGGAGCTACCCGGTGAAGTCCGGGTGGTGGTGGTTCGCGGCGAAGGGCGTTCGTTTTCGGCCGGACTCGACCGCACCGTGGCCGGTACGACCGCCGCCGACCTCGTACGGCTGCCGCCGGCCGAGGCGGCGGACGCGATCGCGGTGTTCCAGGAGGGGTTCTCCTGGCTGCGCCGGCCCGATCTGATGACCGTGGCCGCGGTACAGGGCCACGCGATCGGCGCCGGGTTCCAGCTGGCGCTGGCGTGCGACCTGCGGGTGCTCGCCGACGACGCGCAGCTGGCGATGGCCGAGGTCACGCTCGGGCTCGTGCCCGATCTCGGCGGGACCAAGCGCCTCGTCGAGCTCGTCGGGTACGCCCGGGCCGTGGAGATCTGCGTCACCGGCCGGCGGATCCCGGCGACCGAGGCCGATCGCCTCGGCCTGGCCAATCTCGTGGTCCCGCGCGCGCAACTGGACGCCGCGGTGGCCGATCTGGTGGCCGCGGTCCTCGCCGGCGCCCGGGCTGCGGTCGTCGAGATCAAGGGGTTGCTGCTCGGCGCCGGCGACCGGGCGTTCCCCGCGCAGGAGGCGGCCGAGCGCGCGGCTCAGGTCCGCCGGCTGCGCGATCTTGCCGGTCTCGGCGAGTAGCCTCGCGGTAAGCCGAGAGCGTAGCGCCGCCGGGAAGATCCTCAACACGGGCAAGGTTGTCGTACCTGTCGGCAAGACTGGGCACGACAGCGCGGAGGTGACCGGTGAGCCATCCCATGGCGAGCAGCGGCTGGGGCATGCTGCGCGCCATGCGCAAGGAAGGCGAGCTGGCCGGGCGCCGGGCGACCCGGGAGACCGCGCGCCGGGTGCTCGCCTTCGCCCGGCCGTTCCGCGCCCATATCGTGATCTTTCTGGTCCTGGTCGTCTGTTCGTCCGTCATAGGCGTGGCGACGCCGATACTCGCCGGCGACGTGATCAACGCCATCAACCGCCACGGCCCTGGCGCGGCCGACCTGGTGATCCGGATCGCCCTGCTCATCGCCGGGCTCGCGGTCGTCGACGCCGGGCTCTCGCTCGCCCAGCGCAGGTTCTCCGCCCGGATCGGCGAGGGCATCATCTTCGACCTGCGCACCAAGGTCTACGACCATGTCCAGCGGATGCCGCTGCAGTTCTTCACCCGCACCCAGACCGGCGCGCTCGTCAGCCGGCTCAACAACGATGTCATGGGTGCGCAGCAGGCCTTCACGTCGACCCTGTCCGGCACCGTCGGCAATCTCATCTCGCTGGTGCTCACCGCGGGCGTGATGTTCTCGCTGTCCTGGCAGGTGACGCTGCTGTCACTCGCCCTGGTGCCGGCGTTCCTGCTGCCCGCACGCCGGGTGGGCCGCAGGTTGGCCGAGATCACCCGCGAGTCGTACCAGCTGGACGCCCAGATGAACGCCACGATGACCGAGCGCTTCGGGGTGTCCGGCGCGCTGCTGGTCAAGCTGTTCGGCCGGCCGGACGTCGAGGCGTCCCGGTTCAGCGAACGGGCCGGCCGGGTACGGGACATCGGCGTGCAGCAGGCGATGTACTCCACGACGTTCTTCGTCGCGATGATGCTGGTCGCGGCGCTGGCCCAGGCGCTCACGTACGGGTTCGGCGGCTGGCTCGCCGTGCGCGGCACGGTCAGCGCGGGCACGGTCGTGTCGCTGGCCCTGCTGCTGACCCGGCTCTACGGCCCGATCACCGCCTTGTCCAACGCACGGGTCAGCATCATGAGCGCGCTGGTCTCGTTCGAACGGGTCTTCGAGGTGCTCGACCTGCCGCCCGCGATCGCCGAGAAGCCCACGTCGCGGGCGATCGACCACGATGCGTCGCGGGTGGAGTTCGACGATGTGCACTTCCGGTACCCGGCGGCCACCGAGGTGTCGCTCGCCTCGCTGGAGGACGTGGCGGTGCTCGACCGCACGACCACCGAGCCGGTGTTGCGCGGGGTCTCCTTCACCGTCGAGCCGGGCCAGCTCGTGGCACTGGTCGGGCCGTCCGGGGCGGGCAAGTCGACCACCGCGATGCTGCTGACCCGCGTCTACGACGTAACAGAGGGGAGCGTCCGGGTCGGCGGCGTCGATGTTCGGGACGCGACGCTCGACTCGTTGCGCAGGGCGATCGGCGTGGTCACCCAGGACGCCCACCTGTTCCACGAGACCCTCGCCGACAACCTGCGGTACGCCCGGCCCGAGGCGACCGACGAGGAGCTGTGGACGGCGCTCCATCGTGCTCAGATCGGCGAGCTGGTCCGCGGGCTACCGGATGGTCTGTCCACTGTGGTCGGCGAGCGGGGGTACCGGTTCTCCGGCGGCGAGAAGCAGCGGATCGCGATCGCCCGGCTGCTGCTCAAGGCGCCGTCGATCGTCATCCTCGACGAGGCCACCGCACACCTCGACTCGGAGAGCGAGGCGGCCGTGCAGCACGCGCTGTCCGCCGCACTGGTCGGCCGTACCGCGCTGGTCATCGCGCACCGGCTGTCGACCGTGCGGGACGCCGACCAGATCCTCGTGCTCGACGGCGGCCGCATCGTCGAGCGGGGCACGCACGACGAGCTGGTCCTCGCCGGCGGGTTGTACGCGGAGCTCTACCGCACGCAGTTCGCCGTCGCGGAGTCGCCAGCGCCCTTTGTGGACAGTCCGGAGCCGGCCGTCGTGGCGGGCCGCGAGGAGTACGCGGACTGAGCCGACCGGGTCTGGGCTAACCGGCGCCGAAGGCCCACACCCGGCCGGCCACCTGCACCACTACGGTTCGGCCCGCTCGGCGTACCGCCGGCACGCGGCGCCGCCGGGGAAGAGCCGTCCCGTCGTAGGCCCACGCGACGTCGCGGGCGGCCAACGCCAGCCGGCCGCCCGGCGGCAGCGTACCGGCCGCCTCGAGGGCGCGGCCGAAGTCCCAACCGTCGCATACCGCACCGGCTGGTTGGCGGCCCGCTGCCCAGCCGAGGAACTCGGCCGGCCAGCGCGGACCCAGCGCGGCGGTGAGCAGCGGCCACGCCCGGGCCACCTCGCCG
>JAEHDK010000202.1 GCA_016880465.1 Micromonosporaceae bacterium | reverse complement strand
TACGTCGACGTCGAGCACCTTCACGCGTACGACGTCGCCGGACTTGACCACGTCGCGCGGGTCCTTGACGAACGTGTGCGACATCGCCGACACGTGTACGAGCCCGTCCTGGTGGACCCCCACATCGACGAACGCGCCGAACGCGGCCACGTTCGTGACCACGCCCTCCAGCAGCATCCCCGGCGCCAGGTCGGCGATCGTCTCGACGCCCTCGGCGAACGTCGCGGTGGTGAACGCGGGCCGCGGATCGCGCCCGGGCTTCTCGAGCTCACGCAGGATGTCGGTGACCGTCGGCAAGCCGAACGTGTCGTCGACGAACCGACCGGGCTCGATCGCGCGCAGGGCGGCGCCATTGCCGATCAGCCGGGCCAGGTCCGTACCGGTGTCCGCCAGGATCCGGCGGACGACCGGGTAGGCCTCGGGGTGCACACCGGACGCGTCCAGCGGGTCTGCACCGCCGCGGATGCGCAGGAAGCCGGCGCACTGCTCGAACGCCTTCGGGCCGAGGCGCGCCACGTCCTTGAGCGCGCGGCGCGAGCGGAACGGCCCGTTCGCGTCGCGGTGGGCCACGATGTTGTGGGCGAGCCCCTCGCCGATGCCGGACACCCGCGTCAGCAACGGCGCGGACGCGGTGTTCACGTCGACGCCGACGGCGTTCACGCAGTCCTCCACCACCGCGTCGAGCGACCGGGACAGCTTGATCTCGGACACGTCGTGCTGGTACTGCCCGACTCCGATCGACTTCGGATCGATCTTCACGAGCTCGGCGAGCGGATCCTGCAACCGGCGCGCGATCGAGGCCGCACCGCGCAGTGAGACATCGAGCTCGGGCAGCTCCTGCGAGGCGTACGCGGAGGCCGAGTACACCGACGCGCCCGCCTCGGACACCATCACCTTGGTCAGCTTCAGGTCGGGCTGCGCCCGGATCAGGTCGGCGGCGAGCTTGTCGGTCTCCCGGGACGCCGTACCGTTGCCGATGGCGATCAGCTCGATCCGGTGGGCCCGGGCCAACCGGGCCAGCGTGGCGAGCGACTCGTCCCACCGGCGGTGCGGAACGTGCGGGTAGATGGTGTCGGTCGCCACCACCCGGCCGGTCGGGTCGACGACGGCGACCTTCACCCCGGTGCGGAACCCGGGATCGAGCCCGATCGTCGGCCGGGTGCCCGCCGGTGCGGCGAGCAGCAGGTCGCGCAGGTTCGCCGCGAACACCCGGACCGCCTCGTCCTCGGCCGCCTGCCACAGCCGCATCCGCAGGTCCATGTCGAGGTGCAGGAGGATGCGGGTACGCCAGGCCCACCGTACGGTGTCGAGCAGCCAGCGGTCGCCCGGCCGGCCGCGGTCCGCGATGGCGAAGTGGCGTGCGATGTGCAGCTCGAAGCTGGTCGCCACCGTCGGGTCCGGATTCGCCGGCTCGGGCTCCATCGTGAGGTCGAGTACGCCCTCCTTCGCACCGCGGAACACCGCGAGGATCCGGTGTGACGGCAGCTTGCCGAACGGCTCGGCGAAGTCGAAGTAGTCGGCGAACTTGGCGCCCTCCTCCTGCTTGCCGTCCTTCACCCGGGCGAGCAGCTGGCCCCTCGACCACATCTGGTCCCGCAGTGCGCCGATCAGGTCGGCATCCTCGCCGAACCGTTCGGCGAGGATCGCGCGGGCGCCGGTGAGCGCGGCCGCGGCGTCGGGTACGGCCTTGCTTTCATCCACATAGGACAGTGCCTGCTCGTCCGGCTGCCGGGCCGGGTCGGCAAGTAGCGCGTCGGCGAGCGGCCCCAGCCCGGCCTCCCGGGCGATCTGGGCCTTCGTCCGGCGCTTCGGCTTGTACGGCAGGTAGATGTCCTCCAGCCGGGCCTTGGAGTCGGCGGCCAGCAGCTGCGCCTCGAGGGCATCGTCGAGCTTGCCCTGGGCGCGGACCGACTCGATGATCGCGGCCCGCCGCTCGTCCAGCTCGCGCAGGTACCGCAGCCGCTCCTCGAGCGCCCGCAGCTGCGCGTCGTCGAGCGAGCCGGTGGCCTCCTTGCGGTACCGCGCGACGAACGGCACGGTCGCGCCCCCGTCGAGCAGCTCGACGGCCGCGGCCACCTGCCGCTCCCGTACGCCCAGCTCGTCAGCGATCCGTTGCTGCACCGAAGTCGTCACGAGGGTGCATTGTGCCCGATGCCGTTCCCGCGTCCGCCGCCCCGGAACTGGGACAGCCCAGGGCAGACCGCGCTATCCGACCAGACCGTGCCGGTACGCGTACGCGACCGCCTGCGCCCGGTCCCGTACTCCGGTCTTCGCGAACAGGTGGTTGATGTGCGTCTTCACGGTCGCCTCGCTGACGACCAGCGCGGCGGCGATCTCGGCGTTCGACAACCCGGTGGCGATCAGCCGCAGCACCTCGACCTCTCGTTCGGTCAGCCCGTCGGGTGGCGGTCCCTCGCGGATCGGCGACGGCGCGGGCAGCAGCTCCAGCAGCCGGCGCTGGACGTCCGGGTCCAGGTCGGCCTGGCCGGACGCGACCCGACGGATCGCCCGGAGCACCTCGTCCGCGGCCGCGTCCTTGGTGAGGTACCCGCGCGCGCCCGCGCGCAGCGCGGCGAGCACCTCGGCGTCGTCGGCGAAGGTCGTCAACACCACCACCTGGGTACGCGGGTGCTCCGCGCGGATCTGCCGGGTGGCGGTCACCCCGTCACAGCGCGGCATCCGCAGGTCCATCAGTACGACGTCGGGGTCCCGGGCGGCCACCGCGGCCACCGCCTGGACGCCGTCCGCCGCGGTACCGACGACCTCGACGCCGCCGACGAGGGAGAGCATCAGCTGGAGTCCCTCCCGTACCACCCGCTGGTCGTCGGCGATCACGACCCGGATCGGGCTCACGTCGGGATCTTCAGCCATACCCGGTACCCCTTTCCGTCGGCACCGACCGGGTGCGGCCCGGCAGTCAGCTCACCGCCGATCAGCTCGGCACGCTCCCGCATGCCGGCCAGCCCGTAGCCGCCCCCGCTGGCGGCGAGGGTGGACCGGCCGTCCGTCGCGCCCGTGTCGAGCACCTCCACCGCGACGCCGTCCGGCCGGAAGCACAGCGTGACGGTGACCGAGGCGCCGGGCGCGTGCTTGCGGGCGTTGGTCAGCGCCTCCCGGACGGTACGCTCCAGCGACAGCCCGGTCTCCGGCTCCACCGGCCGGGGCGGACCCGTGACGACCAGCCGTGCGCCCGCGGCGTCCGACAGCGCCTGCAACGCACGGGGCAACGGCTGCGCCTCGCCGCGCAGGGAGTGGACCGCGCGGCGCGTCTCCTGCAGCCCGTCGCGGGCGAGCCGCTGCGCCTGCTCGATCTGCGCCAGTACCGCCTCCTCGGGCGCACCCCGGGCCAGCAGCAGCCGCGCGCCCTCGAGCTGCACCACCTGGGCGGACAGGGTGTGCGCGAGGATGTCGTGGATCTCCCGGGCGAGCCGCTGCCGCTCGGCGTACACCTGTGCCTGTGCGGTCGCCTCGCCTGCGGCCCGTTCGCTGGCGAGCAGCCGCTCGGCCGCCTCGGCCCGCTCCCGTGCCCCGCCCAGGATCATGCCGAGCAGCGCGAAGCTGGCGGCGGCGCCGGCCAGGCTGACCGCCTGGGACGGGTGCCCCAGCGCGACCGCCAGCCCGGACAGCCCCGCCATCACGGCGAGAGCGAAGCCGAGGCCGACCCGCAGGGGCAGCCGGGCGACGCCGGAGGAGATCGCGATGAGGCAGGCGACCCAGCCGGGCGAGTCGGGGTTCAGGGCCAGCAGGGCTATGCCGCCCGCGCCGATCGTCGCGACCCCGAGGAGCCGGCGCCGCCACTGCTCTCTCGGCCAGCGCCAGCCGTAGACACCGCCGGCCACCGTGACCGCGACCACCGCCACGGTCGGCCACCGCCGGGCCGGTCCGGCCGACGTGATGGCGAGCAGGGCGTACGCCACCAGGCCGGCCGCCCGGGCCAGTAGGAGACCCCACCGGTCCGGGCGTACGCCGGCCAGCCGACTCACCAAGCGCGGTCCCCGGCTGCGTCGGCCGCCGCGACGGGCGCCTCCGGCGCCGTGGCCGGCGCCTGGCTCAGCCGGCCGGCACGGCGGAACAGCAGCGCGTTCTGCGTGGCGATCGTGATGGCGACGAAGAGCATCACCTCACCGCTACCCTCCCCGACGCCGAACTGAGCGCCGATGAGCAGGACGGCGACCCGGAACGCGATCGTGACCAGCCACAGCAGCACGGTACGCCCGCCGCCCTGGCTCAGGACGCCGGCCGGTGTCCACCACACCCGCATCGTCGCGGACCGCGCGGCGCCCATGCCGACCGCGACCGCCACGCCGAGCGCGAAGAACCCCATGGCGGCGGGCGATCCGAGCCGGTGGCCGAGCTCATGGTCGGTCAACGGAGCCAGCACCGCGAACACCGCGGGCAGCACGAAGAGCCGCTTCGGCGTGACCGGCCGGCGTACGACCTGCCGGCTGATCGCCCAACCTACGACGGCCAGTCCGACGATCCCGTAGAGGAGTCCTGTCTGCATGCATAGACGGTAGGAAGCGGCGTACCCCGCCGCGTCGGCGTACGGCTTGGTCTGCGCTCTCCACCCGCGGGTGGAGTTTCGGCGACCGGTCGACCTAGCGTTCGATGCGCTGGCGCAGCTCCTCGCGCCGGATCTCCAGGCCCTCGATGAGCGCCTGCTGCTCCTCCAGGTTGGTGTCGAGCAGGCCCTTCTCGGCGGTATCGATCTGGCCGTCCCACCGTTCGCCCCGGCGCACCCGGAGTTCGGCGATCGTCGTCCGCAACTGGGCGAGCTCCTCCTCGACGATCCGGAGCTCCTCCTGGATCGCGGCCTCGGGTTCACCCGCCGGCATCATGGCTCCTCCTGTCTGGGACCGGCCCGGGTCGCGGAACCGGCCCGGTCGGCGCGGCCCGTCAGGAGCCGCCCACGCCGGCGTACCGCGCCCGCGGGCCCGACCTGACCAGGTAGGCCAGTTCGCCGTCGCGGGAGTCGACGGTCACCTGGTTGCCCGGCATCAGATCGCCGCGCAGCAGCATCTCGGACAGCCGGTTGTCGATGTCGCGCTGGATGACCCGGCGCATCGGCCGGGCGCCGTACTGGGGTTGGTACCCGTGCTCCGCGATCCGCTCGATGGCGGCCCGGGTGAACTCCACCGCGACGTCCTGGGCATGGAGCCGGCGGCGCGGCTCCTCCAGCAGCAGCTCGGCGATCTGCAGCAGGTGCTCGGCCTCGAGCCGCTGGAAGACGATGACCTCGTCGATGCGGTTGAGGAACTCCGGCCGGAAATGGTCGCCCAGCAGCCGCATCAGCTGGTCGCGCAGGCCTCGGTCCTCGGCCGAGCCGGTCTCGTCGCCGGCGAACCCGAGCACCTGGCGGCGGCCGGAGATGAGGTCCGAGCCGAGGTTGCTCGTCATGATCAGGATCGTGTTGCGGAAGCTGACCGTACGCCCCTGGCTGTCCGTCAACCGGCCCTCGTCGAGAACCTGCAGCAGGAGGTTGAACACGTCGGCGTGCGCCTTCTCGATCTCGTCGAGGAGGACCACCGCGTACGGGCGCCGCCGCACCGCCTCGGTCAGCTGACCGGCCTGCTCGTACCCGACGTAGCCCGGCGGCGCGCCGACCAGCCGGCTGACCGTGTGCCGCTCCTGGAACTCGCTCATGTCCAGCCGGATCATCCGGTCCCGGCCGCCGAACAGGGCCTCCGCCAGCGCGCGCGCCAGCTCGGTCTTGCCGACCCCGGTGGGGCCGAGGAACAGGAAGCTGCCGATCGGCCGGTGCGGATCGGCCATCCCGGCCCGGGACCGCCGTACCGCGTCGGCGACCGCACGTACCGCCTCGTCCTGGCCTATCACCCGCTGGCGCAGGTGGTTCTCCAGGCGTAGCAGCCGCTCGCGCTCCGCCTCGGTCAGCTGGCTGACCGGGATCCCGGTCGCCCGCGAGACCACCTCGGCGATGTCGTCGACGTCCACCTCGGGCACCCGGGGCTCGCCGCCGGTGGTGCCGTCGAGCAGCCGGCGTACCTCCGCGATCTCGTCCCGGATGGCGGCGGCGCGTTCGAACCGCTCGTCCGCCACCGCCTGCTCCTTGTCCCGGCTGAGCTGAGCGAGCTGGATCTCCACGGTGCGCCGCTCGGCCGCCGGGGCCTTGGTACGCAGCCGGACCCGCGCGCCGGACTGGTCGAGCAGGTCGATCGCCTTGTCCGGCAGGAACCGGTCGGCGATGTACCGGTCGGCCAGCTCGGCGGCCGACACCAGCGCCTGGTCGGTGAACCGGACCTGATGGTGCGCCTCGTAGCCGTCGCGCAGCCCGCGCAGGATCGCCACGGTCTCCTCGACACTCGGCTCGGGTACGAGGATCGGCTGGAACCGGCGCGCCAACGCGGCGTCCTTCTCGATGCTCCGGCGGTACTCGTCGAGCGTTGTCGCGCCGACCACGCGCAGCTCGCCCCGGGCCAGCGCCGGCTTGAGCATGTTGCTCGCGTCCATGGCGCCCTCGGTACCGGCGCCCGCGCCGACGAGCGTGTGCACCTCGTCGAAGAACACGACCAGCTCGTCGCTGTGCGCCCGTACCTCGTCGATGACCTTCTTAAGCCGCTCCTCGAAGTCACCGCGGAACCGGGTGCCGGCGACCAGCCCGGCCAGGTCGAGCTGCACCACCCGCTTGCCGGCGAGGGTCTGCGGCACGTCGCCCTCCACGATGCGCTGCGCGATGCCCTCCACGATTGCGGTCTTGCCTACCCCGGCTTCGCCGATCAGCACCGGGTTGTTCTTCGTACGCCGGGACAGCACTTCGACCGCCTGCTCGATCTCATCGGTCCGCCCGACGACCGGGTCGAGCTTCCCGTCCTGGGCGAGCGCGGTGAGGTCCTGCCCGTACTGGTCGAGCGTCGGCGTGGTCGTGGGGGTCTGCGGCGCCCGCACCGGCGCGCCCTGTGCCGCCCGCAGCGAGTCCGGCTGCACCCGGCCGCTGGCCATCAGGCGGCCCCCGGGCGAGTCGGAGTTGACGGACAGCGCCATGAGGACGTGCTCCGGCCCGATGTACGACGACCCCGTGGCCCGGGATATCTGGTGCGCGTCGAGCAGCGCCCGCTTGGTGGCCGGGGTCAGCGTCAGCGCCGTGCCCACCCGGGCGGCCTGCTCCGCGCCCGGCCGGGCGGCGCGCTCGAGCTGGGCCAGCAGTGCGTCCGGATCCGCACCGGCCCGCTGGACCAGGGCCCGCAGCCCGTCGCGCCGGAGCGCCGCCCACAGCACGTGGTCGGTGTCGATGTCGGACGCGCCCAGCTCGGTGGCCCGCCGCGCGGCGTCGACGAGCAGGTCGCGCGCCTCGGCGCTCATCAACCGACCGAGATCGACCCGGTACGTCGGCCGTCTCGTCTCGGACATCCCGAACAGCCGGGCGACCAGCTCATCCCACGAGCCGGGTCCGCCGGTGCCCTCGCCCTCGCTCATCCGCTGTCTCCGTCTTCCAGGCTGGGCAAGCCCAGGCCGAGCCGCTGGAACGCCAGTACCCGGTCGCTCAGCGTGGCCGCCTCCCGGGCCACCAGCGCGTCGAACTCGGCCACCTCGGCCGGCCCGTAAACCGTCGAGAGCCGCTCGGCGAACTCCACGACATGGCCGGTGGCGGCGTGGTGGGCCGCCGCGGCACGCCGTGCCCGGTGCAGAGCCTCGATCTCATCCATCGCCAATCCCCAGATCGGTGTGCGGCAAACCAGTACCGCGATCGGAGTGCGGCAAACCAATCCCCAGATCGGGGTACGGCAAACCAGCGCCGCGCGGGTAACGGGGTCAGGCGGCGGTCGCCGGTGCGGCGACCTGCTCACCGACCAGCTTGACCAGGGTCTCGGCGGCCGTCGGAATCGCCGCCGCGCCCGCGCCCGAGACCGGCTTCGGCCGGCGCGGCTGGACCCGGCCCGAGCTGCCGCCGCGGCCGGGGTAGATCGCGATCCCGTAGACCGGGTCGGGCACCGCGTCCAGCACCGCGCCGACCGCCGGCAGGGCGCGGAAGGTCTCCCACCGGGTCTCGCTGCGGAAGGCGATCTCGAACAGCACACCCCAGGAGTGGCGGTGCCACTGCCACTCGTACGCACCGTGGGTGATCGCGGCCTCGGTCAGCGCATTGCCGTACGCGTCCTGCCACCGGGCGGCGGAGGCGCCGGCGCTGTCGAAGATCTCGATCGACCACCAGGAGAGGTTCGGCATGGTGCCGATCAGCCTACGCCCGCCGGTCAACACAGTCACCTGTCGCGGTCGTCCTAGCCGTCCAGCCGCGACCGGTTCAGCCGCCGCCAGGCTCCCTCGCTGGCCGCAGTGGCCCCGGCCACCAGCCGCCCCACGAGCTCCGCCGCCGGCAGGGCCCGGGTCAGCGGGTACGCCTGGCCGGCCCACAGGTTCACCCCGTCGGGATCGCCCGCGGCCCGGGCGGCGGCCCGCAGCGGTGCGGTCACCTGGTGTACCTGCGGGTACGCCGCGGGGGCCGCCGGGTCGTGGTCCCGCATGAACCGGTTCTCGATACCGCGGGCCCGCCGGCCGGTGAACGCCCGGGTGAGCGCGGTCGGGCGGGTCGAGTCGAGGGCCGCCCGGTGCACGTGCGAGGTCCCGGCCTCGGGGGTGCGCAGGAACGCCGTACCGAGTTGGGCGGCGCTGGCGCCCGCGGCGAGCACGGCGGCCAGCGCGGCACCGTCGCCGACGCCACCGGCGGCGACCAGCGGGAGCGACGTGCGCGCGGCCACCAGGCGCAGCAACGGGAGCAGCGCGTAGTCGTCGGTGTCGTCCGCACCACCGCGGTGTGCACCCGCCTCGATGCCCTGCACGATCAACGCGTCCGCGCCGAGGTCCGCGGCCAGCGGTGCGTCGGCCGGCCGGGTGACGGTGCACCACACCTCGATGCCGCGGTCATGCAGGGTACGTACCGCCGCCGGCTCCGGCAGCGCGAACGCGAACGACACCACGGCCACCGCCTGGTCGGCCAGTAGGGCGATCTTCTCGGCGTACGCGTCGTCACCGCCGACCGGTTCCCCGAGCGCGACGCCCCACCGGCCCTCGTGCTCCCGCAGCCGGCGCGCGTACGCGTCGACCGCGGCCCGGTCGACGGGTTCCGCGTTCGGCGCCAACACGTTGACGCCGAACGGTCGGGCGGTCAGCCCGCGGGTCTCGGCGAGGTCGGCGGCCAACCGGTCCGGGGTCAGGTACCCGGCGGCGAGGAACCCCAGGCCGCCCGCCCCGGACACGGCCGCGGCGAGGGCCGGGGTGGACGGGCCACCCGCCATCGGGGCGGCGATGACCGGGTGCGGCAGGGAGGCAAGAAGCGCGCTCATCGCACTCAGCGTACGAACCCGGCGGTCGGCGGGTGGCGAACCCCTCGACCGGAGATCGTCACCGCCCCGGGCGCGCGGGCAGCGGAGAGCTATCGTCGGGCCGTGAAGCTCAAGCTCGACCTGCACGACGTGTACAACCGTGGTGCCGACATCGACCGCGCCCTGCGCGGGATAATCGACGAGGCGGTGCGGATCCGCGCGCCGCTCGTGGAGATCATCCCGGGCAAGGGGTCCGGCCAGCTGAAGAAGCGGGTGCTGCGCTTCCTCGACCAGAAGGAGATCAAGGCGCTGTACCACCGGGTCGAGAAGGACTCGAAGAACTTCGGGCGGCTCTTCGTCCACTTCGTCTGGAAGTGATCATGAGTACCGAGACGATGGTCGGGTTCGGCTCCAAGCAGGCGTGGCTGGCGGTCCGCGACGGCCGGCCGGACGCCGTCGCCGAGGCCCTGGCCCTGCGCGACCTCGGCGAGGTCTCCTGGCGGCAGGGGATCGACCTGGCCTACTTCACCGACGACCGGCTGGCCATCACCCCGCTCCTGCCCGGTGCCCGGGACGGCCGGTGGCTGCTGGTCACCGGCCGTTGGCTGCTGCTCAACCGGTCCGCTGTGGACGTTGCCGGGCTCGCCGACCGGCTCGGCACGGAGGTGCAGTTCTTCGCCTCGTACCGGGTCGGCGAGCTGCACCACTGGGCCCGGGCCGTGGCGGGCGTACGGGTGCGCGAGTTCGAGTACGTCGGCGAGACCGGCGAGGTCACCCACTGGCGCGGCGACCCGGACGAGGTCGAGACGGCCATCGGCCTGCCGGCCACGCTGGCCGACGACACCGACATCCTGGTGTCCGAGGCGGACGTGCTGCGGGTCGCGGGCGTGTGGAGTGTCGATCCGACCGCCCTGGACGGCCGCCCCGCGCCCGGACCGCTGCACGCCACCGCCGTACCGTGACGCCGCGGCTGGCGGGTCTGCGCCCCGCGGCCTGGCACAATCGCCCACGTGCCTGGCATGTCGATGGACACCGCGGCGGCCGTCGCGTCGCACTACGACCTCGGCCGGCCACTGCGCGAGCCGGTCTACGCCGATCGGGGCGAGCTCGGCCTGATCTGGCGGTTGGAGACCGACCGCGGCCGGTTCGCGGTCAAGGAGTCGCTGGTACCGGTGGCCGAGGAGGACGCCGCCTCGGACGTCGCGTTCCAGCTGGCGGCCGCGGCGGCGGGCGTACCGTTGCCCCGGCCGGTATGCACCGCGGGCGGCCGGGTGCTCCTGCCCGGGGCACAGGCCGGGTCACCCGCGACGGCACTGCGCGTGTACGAGTGGGCGGACCTCGTACCGGACCGCCCGGTCACCGCCGCGGAGATCGGCGAGGTCGCCGCTGCCCTGCACCGCGTCGAGCACCCGGCCGCCGGTCCGGTGCTCGACTGGTTCGCCGAGCCGGCCGGCACGCTGGCCTGGTACGCGCTGCTCGCCACCGGCGAGACGAGCCGGGCGCCGTGGACCGAGGCGCTCAAGCGCTGGCTGCCCGAGCTGATCGCGCTGGACGACGCCGTACAGCGGCCCGCACCCGATCGGCTGTGTACCTGCCACCTCGACGTGAACCTGGATAACGTGCGCCGGTCCGCCGCCGGTACGGTGCTGGTGCTCGACTGGGAGAACTCCGGCCCGGGCCAGCCCGAACGCGAGCTGGGGATGATCGTCGCCGACCTCGCGGCCGACCTGTCCACCGCCGCGGCGGTGACCGCGTACCGCGCGTACCGGGCGGCCGGCGGCCCGGCCGAGCTCACCGGGCCGGCCGACTTCTCCACGGCGATCGCCGTCCAGGGTCACCTGCTCGGGTTCTACGGGTGGCGGGCGGTCGACCCGGACGGCGCGGCCGACGACCGGCGGCGGGCCGGACAGCGGCTCGCCCGCATGCTGGTCCGGCCGCTGACCCAGGACCTCATGTTGAGACTCGAGTGTCCAGAATTCGTGTCTGTGGAGGAGGAGAGTGGAGAGGAGCAGACGTATCCGGCTATTTTTATTATTCTCACCGACTTTCAAAGACACATGTTGGGGGGAGAGGATATCACACGTTCACCACCGCGTGGGGGGCGCAAGAAACACACGGATGACACTCATCAGATC
>JAEHDK010000201.1 GCA_016880465.1 Micromonosporaceae bacterium | reverse complement strand
CGCGGGCGACCGGGCGCGCAGGCCGGTGCGGATCGCGTCCTCGAGCATCGGGTGCCGGGCGCGCAGTACGCCGCCGCCGAGGACGACCGGATGCGGGCGGCCGAGCAGCCCGAGCCGGCTCGCGGCCACCGTCGCGAGGGTGACGATCTCCTTGGCCTGCCGGCGGACCACGCGCGTGGCGACCGGATCCCCCTGCGCCGCCACCGCGAACAGCACCTGCCCCAGCCCGTCCACGAGCTCGGCCGGGAGCTCGCCCAGGTGTACCCCGATGCTTACATTCTCCACTGTAGACCGTCCACAGTGGGCTGCGACAGCGGCGGACAGCGCGGTGGCCGGGCCCCGGCCGTCCTCGCCGCGCGCCGCGTGCCACAGGGCGAGGCTGGCGAGATGACGGCCGCCGCCCCAGTCGCCGGAGATGGCACCGAGCGCCGGGAACCGCGCCGTACGCCCGTCCGCGGCCCGACCGACGCAGTTGATGCCGGCCCCGCACACCACCGCGATCGCGTCCGGGGCGTCGGTACCCCCGCGCAGCAGTGCGAACGTGTCGTTGTCGACCCGGTTGTCCCGGGCCCACCCGGCGTCCACGACGGACTTCGTCAGCACCTCGATCTCGACGGGCAGGTCCGCACCGGCGAGGTATACGTCGGCCCGGTCGAGGACCGTCGCGTCGGCCAGCCCACCCCGCGACCGGGCTTCGCGGACGCGCGCGTCGAGCCGGGCGATCGCCCCCGCCACGCCGAGCAGGTGCGGTGAGGACGCGGGCCCGCGTACGAACGCCAGCACGTCGCCGGCCGCCGTACCCAGCACCACGTCTGTCTTGGCATTGCCTCCGTCGATCGCGACGAACCTCATCGCGCCCAGGCCAGGTGCTCGGCGCCGGCCGCGAGGAGCTTGTCGGTGAGCGCCTCGGCGAGGTCGTGCTGTGCCACGAGCGGGTGGGCGAGCAGCGCCGCGTATACGCGCGACCGGCCGCCGCGCAGCGCGGCGTCGAGCGCGAGCTCCTCGTACGCGCTCACGGCCCCGATCAGGCCGTACATGGCGGGGCCGAGCGGGGTGGAGGGCACCGGCCCGGCGCCGTGCCCAGCCACCCGGCAGGTCGCCTCGATGACCGACTCGGCCGGCAGGAACGGCATCGTCCCGGCGTTGCGTACGTTGACCGCGTGCACCGCGCCGTCGCCGGTGAGCAGCGAGGCGATCAGCCCGACGGCGGCCTCGGAGTAGTACGCCCCACCGCGCTCGGCCAGCAGGGCGGGCTTGGTGACCAGGGTCGGGTCGGCGTACGCCCGCAGCAGCTCCGCCTCGATCTCGGCGACCCGCTGCCCGCGGGTGGGGCCCCAGCGGTCCGCCCGTACGACGGCGTCGTGGCAGTAGAAGTAGCGCAGGTAGTACGACGGCACACTGCCCAATGTGGACAGTAGCGGCGCGGGCAGCTCGACTCCGGCGGCCAGCTCGGGCAGGCGCGTACGCAGTAGCTCGGGCAGCCGGTCCACGCCGGCCACATAGGCGGCCCGCTCCCAGGTGAGGTGGTTGAGCCCGAGGTGGTCGAGCCGGACCTCCTCGACGGCCACGCCGAGCAGCTCGGCGAACCGCCGCTGGAACCCGATGGCCACGTTGCAGAGGCCGACCGCGCGGTGCCCGGCGTCGAGCAGTGCCCGGGTGACGATGCCGACCGGGTTGGTGAAGTCCACGAGCCAGGCGTCCGGAGCCGCGTACCGGGCGGCCCGGGCGGCCACGTCAAGCACGACCGGTACGGTTCGCAACGCCTTCGCGAGCCCACCGGCGCCCGTCGTCTCCTGACCGACGCAACCACAGTCCATGGGGAACGTCTCGTCGCTGATCCGGGCGGCCTGGCCGCCGACCCGTAGCTGGATGATCACGACCGACGCACCGGCGAGCCCGGAGTCCAGGTCGGCTGTCCAGGTCACCCGGCCCGGATGTCCGTAGTGGAGGAACATCCGGCGGGCCAACGGCCCCACCACGTCGAGCCGGTCGGCGGCCGGATCCACCAGCGCGAGCTCGGTGAGGCCGAGCTGGGCGCCCAGCCGGGCGAACCCGTCGACCAGCTCCGGCGTGTACGTCGACCCGCCGCCGACGACCGCGATCTTCATCCAGGTACTCCCGGAGTGTGGGCCGGCCGGTGCCGCAGCGAGTCGATGACCGCCTCGCGGGCGGCGTGCAGTCCGGCGTCGAGGGCGCCGAGGAGGACGGCGTCGTCGGTGAGCGAGGTCACCTCGACCGGGGTGTCGTACGCCGTGGCCGCCGTCAACGCGCCCGCGACGGCGGCGCGCAGCGGCTCGCCGCCGGCCTGAGCCACCTCTCCGGCCAGTACGACGAGCGGCGGGTCGAGGACGGCGGCGACGGTGGCGAGCGCGAACGCGATCCGCTCGGCCAGGGCGACCAGGAAGGTCGACGTG
>JAEHDK010000200.1 GCA_016880465.1 Micromonosporaceae bacterium | reverse complement strand
GGCGCTCCTGCCGTCGCCCGCCACCGCCGAGCCGGTCGAACTGCGTACGGTCTTCCGGTGGGCGGTCGTCGCCGCGCGCGGCGCCGGCGCGGTGTTCCTGGCCGCCCCCGCGCGGTACTCGATTCGCGACGTCCTGGTCCAGGCCGTGATCGCGGTCTTCCTCGCGGTGAGCCTGGATCCCCTGGTGCGTTGGATGACCGCGCACCGGGTCAAGCGCGGCCAGGCGGTCGCACTGATCTTCGTGGGGCTCCTCGCGCTGACCGTCGCGCTGCTGTGGTCCTTCATCCCGGCGCTCGCCCACGAGGCCGGCCGGCTGACCACGGACTTCCCCGGCTTCCTCAGTGACCTGCGCCAGCGCTCGGCGACGCTGCGCGAGCTGGAGGCCCGGTTCCACCTCCAGGCGCGGATGGACGCCGCGGCGAACGAGCTGCCCGGCCGCCTCGCCGGCCAGGCGCTCGGCTTCGGGCGCCGGTTCCTCGGCGCGGTGCTGTCGATGTTGCTGGTGATCGTCCTGACGATCTACCTGATGCTCGACCTGCCCCGGCTGCGCCGCGGCCTCGTACGGCTGTTCCCCAGGCAGCACCGCGGCCAGGTCAGCGACGTCGTCAACCTGGTGATCGACAAGGTCGGCCTGTACATGATCGGCAACCTGGTGATCTCGCTGATCGCCGGGGTCAGCTCGCTGATCGTGCTGGAGATCCTGCGGGTACCGTTCGCGCTGCCGCTCGCGGCGGTCGTCGCCGTCACCGACCTCGTACCGCTGATCGGCGCCACGATCGGCGCGGCAGTCTGCGTGGTCACCGCGGCCGCGACCAGCGACATCTGGCCGGACGCGGTGGTTCTGGTGATCTTCTTCGTGGCGTACCAGCAGCTGGAGAACTACCTCGTGGCGCCGCGGGTGCTGCGCAACACGGTGGACATCTCGGCCGTCGCGGTGCTCTTCGCCGCCCTGGTCGGGGGCAGCATCCTGGGCGTCGTGGGTGCCGTCATGGCGATCCCGGTCGCCGCGGTCCTCAAGGTGGTGATCTCCGAGCGCATCCGGCAGCGCGACGAGAGGGCCGCCGAACAGGCACCCGCCGCGGCCCCCGGATAGAGCGCAACAAATCGCAGGTTCAACACCGAACTACGCAACAACTAACGACGTACTCGCAACCGTTTGCCCTGGTTCCTTTCGCCGATCGTGCGTAGCGTCGCCGGCATGCCACAGCCGACCCGCCGGCACTATCTGATGTGCCGCCCGACGTACTTCACCGTCACGTACGCGATCAATCCGTGGATGGATCCGTCCGCGCCGGTCGACCCGGCCCGGGCGATCGCGCAGTGGGAGAACCTGCGCGGGGCGTACCACGCGCTCGGCCACCAGGTCGAGGAGATCGAGCCGGTGCCGGGCCTGCCGGACATGGTCTTCGCGGCCAACGGCGCGACGGTGATCGACGGCGTGGCGCTTGCGGTGCAGTTCCGCGACCCGGAGCGGGCGGACGAGGCACCGGCGTACCGGTCCTGGCTCGAGCGCGCCGGCTTCACCGTGCACGAGCCGAAGCACGTCAACGAGGGCGAGGGCGACCTGCTGCTCGCCGGCGACCAGCTGCTCGCGGGTACCGGGTTCCGCACCGCGCACGGCGCCCACGCCCAGGCCCAGGAACTCTTCGGCTACCCGGTGGTCACGCTCCAGCTGGTCGATCCGCGCTACTACCACCTCGACACCGCGCTGTGCGTACTCGACGGGACGGTCGCGTACCTGCCGGAGGCGTTCTCGCCCGGCAGCCAGGCTGTGCTCCGCCGGCTGTACCCCGACGCGGTCCTCGCCGATCCGGTCGACGCGGCCGTACTCGGCCTCAACGCCGTGTGCGACGGCGGTCGAGTAGTCCTCCCCATCCAGGCGACCCGGCTGGCCGCCCAGCTAAGGGCCCGCGGGTACGAGACAATTGGAGTCGACCTGTCCGAACTGCGCAAGGCCGGCGGCGGACCCAAGTGCTGCACCCTGGAGGTACGGCGATGATCACGGCACACCAGCTCCGTACGCCGGACGCGGTAGCCGACGCCCAACGGTGGACCGCGCACAACTACCACCCGCTGCCCGTGGTCATCGCGGAGGCGGAGGGCGTCTGGGTGACTGATGTCGATGGTCGGCGGTACCTGGACTGCCTCGCGGGGTACTCCGCGCTCAACTTCGGGCACCGGCATCCGCGGCTGATCGCGGCGGCGCACGCCCAGCTCGACCGGCTGACGCTGACCAGCCGCGCGTTCCTGCATGATCAGTTCGCCGAGTTCTGCCGCGGCCTTGCCGAGCTGACCGGCAAGGATCTCGTGCTGCCGATGAACAGCGGCGCCGAGGCCGTGGAGACCGCCATCAAGGTCGCCCGCAAGTGGGGGTACCAGGTCAAGGGCGTCCCGCACGACCAGGCGACGATCGTGGTGGCTGAGAACAACTTCCACGGGCGTACCACGACGATCATCTCGTTCTCGACCGATGCCGGGGCGCGCGACGAGTTCGGCCCGTTTGCGCCCGGGTTCCGCATCGTGCCGTACGGCGACCTCGATGCCCTGGCCGCCGCGATCGACGAGACGACCGTGGGCGTGCTGCTGGAGCCGATCCAGGGCGAGTCCGGCGTGATCGTGCCGCCACCGGGCTACCTGCGCGGCGTCCGTACGCTGTGCACCGCGCAGCGGGTGCTCTTCCTGGCCGACGAGATCCAGTCCGGGCTCGGCCGCACGGGCGCCACGTTCGCCTGCGACCACGAGGGCGTGGTGCCCGACATGTACCTGCTGGGCAAGGCGCTGGGCGGCGGCATCGTCCCGGTCTCCGCGGTCGCGGCGGACCGGGACGTGCTCGGCATCCTGCGGCCCGGCGAGCACGGCTCGACGTTCGGCGGCAACCCGCTCGCCTGCGCGGTGGCGATCGAGGTGGTCGAGCTGCTGCGGACCGGCGAGTTCCAGCGCCGCTCCCGGCTGCTCGGCGACCAGCTCCACAGTGGACTGCGCGAGCTCGTCGGGCGCGGCCTGGTCGAGGTGCGGGGCCGCGGGCTGTGGGCCGGGATCGACATCGACCCCGCCCGGATGACCGGTCGCGAGGCGTGCGAGCTGCTGGCCGAGCGGGGTGTCCTCGCGAAGGACACCCACGGCTCGACCCTCCGGCTCGCCCCGCCGCTGATCATCGAGCCCGAGGAGCTCGACTTCGCGCTCACCCAGCTCGCCGCGGTCCTGAGCTGACTGGCGTCGCCCCGCTCGGCCGCCGGCGCCGGTGCCGCGCGTGCTAGGCGGCGGCTGTCGCGACCCCCTTGGCAGTACCGGTCAGCATGCCGACGATCCACCCGGCGAACAGGCCGTAGGCCGAGCCGGCGGCCGCGGCGGCGAAGGCACCCAGCACCGTGGCGTTCGAGGTGATGAAGGCGGTGAGGAACGCGGCCAGCGCCGAGGCGAAGACCAGCGCCGCCCAGCCCAGGAAGAACCCGCCGGGCCCACCGGACACGGACTTGCTGACCAGGCCGAGGATCACCCCGACGAAGACGACCAGCAACAGCGCCCGCAGGTCGTCGGCCAGCAGGTCGCGCATCGCCGCGGTCGAGCTGTCGCGCGGGCCGAACGCCCATCTGGGCCAGCTCAGGATGCGCAGAAACCAGCCCCACACCGAGGTGTTCGACGTATGTTTCTCGACCCACTCGGTGAATGCCTGGTTGCCGAAGATCAGTACGAGTGCCACCGTCGCGATGACCCCGGCGCCGGTGACGGTACGGGTACGTCCCACTGCCATGGCGCCCAGCGTAGGGACGACCGACCCCCATAAATAGAGACGGACGTACGATGGTGCTCTAGGCGCGCGGCAGTCTAAGGGAGACGGTCGGCGCGTCGGCCATCACCGAGCGCGGCTCGGCCACGCCGCCGGTACGCCAGCGGCCGGCCCGGGCCAGCTCGACGCCCTCGTACAGCTCTACGACATCGGTCTCGGTCAGCCGGCGCAGCTCGCCGCGGTTGAGCTGTAACCCACCGGCGGGACCACGTACGACCGTGCCGTTGGTGCTTGTGTCGCCGACCTCGACGCCGGCCGGGGTAAGTCGCAGCGTGAGGTGGCTGCGGCTGACCATGCGTAGCGCGTCCTCGGAGAGCCACTGGCCGAGCCGGACGCCGCCCGGCTCGGTGGGCTCGCGCCCGACGGTGACGGGGGTGCCGGTGACCGCGAACCGCTGCCGCACCACGCCGCCGATCCGGATCGCAAAGGCGATCGCCGGCGGCCGCGGTCCAGCGTCGGCGAGCCGGTGCTCGTGCCGGGGGCAGGTCGGTACGCCGGCTCGCAGCCGCGGCGGGG
>JAEHDK010000199.1 GCA_016880465.1 Micromonosporaceae bacterium | reverse complement strand
CTCGGTGCGCTGGCCCTGGTCACCCCAGACTTGGATCGATCACTACTGCTCGCGGTGCAGGCCATGCGTACGCATGACGAGTGGGAGACACGCGGCGACCTTCTCGCCGTTCTGGCCCGTAGCCCACAGGCGCTGCACCAGGCCCGGGGCGCAGCGGACAGGGGCTCACTCGTACAGGTGGCGATGACCGGCGACGGCAGCACCGTGGTGGCCGCGGGTGGGGGTGGCGGCCGCATGTTCACCTGGTCCGCGTCCACGCTGGCCCGCACGGCGGAACCGGACCCAATCGCGCAGACAGCGCGCTCGGTCATCGCCGGACCGGGCCCGCACGACGTCTTCGTGGCGGCGGCGGTCAACATCGACACCGGCGCCCAGGCGGTGCTGCGGTGGGACGCGGTCGAGCGGCGAACGCTCACGACGTACGCGCTGCCACAGGGCGTCAAGGGTTCGAGCCGGCGTCTCGCCGTCACCGCCGACCATCGCGTCCTCGCGGTGCCGACCCTCGGTCGCGCGTTGCTGCTCTATGACGTCACCACCGGGCAGCCTCGCGGCGAAATGCCGCTCCCGGCGCCCCCGGGCGACGTATGGTCGGTCGGTTCGCTGCTCCTGACCGTGCCACTGAACAGCGAGAAGGCGTACCTGATCGACCCTTATGGCGCGCGCGTCGTCAGCACCATGACGTTGCCGTTCGCCGGCACCGTCACGGCCAGCCCGGACGGACGCGCCCTGCTCGTCACGTCCGGGGAACGGGCCACGCTCATCAGCGTCGCCGACGGGCGCGTCATCCGGCACTTCGCCGGTGCTACCCGCGCGGCCGGCACCGCCACGTTCACCGCCGACGGAACTATGCTCGCCGTCGGCGGTGGCGACCACCTCATCGGCGTGTGGGACGTGGCCACCGGCGACCTTCGCGACACGTTGCGCGGACATGCCGCTCCCGTGCTGAGCCTGACCTTCGCGGCAGACGGCCGCACCCTGTACAGCGTGGGCGGCGACAACTCAGTCATCGCCTGGGACACCGCCGGCGACCGGTCTTTCGCCGCCCGCGCCAGCCGCGCACCCACCGTGCCCGCGGCCGGGACCAGCTACATCGGCCTGACCACGATCGTGTGGCCGCTGGTGGGCTGGTCCGCCGATCGCAAGCAGGTCTATGTCGGCGTGCCTGACGGTAGCGGCACCGCGGTGATCGATGTCGCGGCTGGTGTCGCCACGCGGACACCGATCCCGTACCAGCTTGACCCGGCTGCCGCGACGCCGGTCGTTGACTTCGATCGTGGGGCTATCTTTCTGACCACGATCGATGGCATGTTGGAGCGGCGAGACCTGGTCAGTGCCGGCCTGCTCGCCGACTCATCCGCACAACCGACGCCCAGCCGGTTCGGCGTGGCGGTTTCCGGGGACGGGCGGCTTGTCGCCACCGCAATGACAGATCCGCAGAAAGCGCATCGGATCGACCTGGTCGACCCGAAGACACTCGCCGTACGCAATACCATCGGCCCGCTTGACCACTTCCCGTTCGGGCTCTGGCTGAGCGCGGACGGCTCGTTGTTGGCCGCCGCGAGTGAGGGCCCAGGACACCACGTAGAGCTGTGGGACACCCGTACCGGGAAACGGCGTTGGATCGCCGATGTCGGCGTCGACCAGGGCCTCACGTTCGCGCTGTCGCCGGACGGGCGCACGCTGCTCGTGGCCACCCTGCGGGGCGAGGCGGTCGCGCTGGACCTGGCGACCGGCCGGATCAGGGCGCGCTACGAACAGCAGATCGCTTCCAGGATCGTATCGGCCGAGTACGCCCCAGACGGCACGGTCGTCGCGGTGACCGGCGACGACGGGCAGGTGCACCTCCTCCAGGCTGCGACGTTACGCGAGATCGGCACCCTGCCGATGCCCGGCGCAGATTGGGCGAACGTGGCTTTCCAGCGCGATGGCCGCACGATGTCGGCCGTGGACGATCGTGGCCGCGTAGTCCAGTGGCCGGCGAGCCCGACGACGTGGGTCGAGCGCGCCTGCGGCATCGTGGGCCGCGACCTCACCCGGGCCGAGTGGGCCGCTTACCTGCCAGGCCAGGAGTACGAACGAACCTGCACGGCTACGACTCAATCGCCACCGGCCCGGCCCTGACCTCGGCAATCCGCCTGGTCTTCAACCATGATCGACGGCCGCACAGTATCCGCGCCAACCCCCGCCACGAGGTGAGGGAACAGCCCATCGGCCACGGCGGCCGGCGGGCGCCAGGCCGAGACGGCGGCGGGAGCCGACATCACCTGATCACGGTGAGTTCGAAGACCGGGTGGCGATGGGCTTCGGCGACGAAGGCCGAAACCGGAGAATCCTTGGTCGCCTTGAAGTAGGGGCGGGTCGCGGTGGCGACCGCGAGGTAGCGCTTTAGGACCGGCCCAGACTCCTCCGCCGTGACCTCGCGAATCCGGTAGTCGTGGCGATCGTGTCCGCGCTGGAGCATGACTTGGCCGGCCGCACGGGCGTTGAGCACCCACGGCACCGGACCGTACGGGGCGACGAGCCATCTTCTTCCGCTGTCCTGCACGAGGATGACGGGCAGGCTGTGAGACCGGCCCGTCCTGCGGCCGCGCGTGGTAAGCAGGTGAGCCGGTCCGATGCCACGGCGGGCGAGCCACGCGAAAACGGAGTTTCCTAAGCGTCCTATTCGATTCAAATGATATTTTGGCATGCTTTCAAGATTAGATCCGGAGAGAGGTGGCTGGAAGGCTCGAGGTGGGTGTCGCCGGCATGGTGGCCTGGGGTCGGAGCGTCTTCATCCCAGCAGGCCGGATACCGTGCCACCATCCTGCCGCGCCCCGCGAGGTGGCCTTCTACCGCGACCCGCCTTCACCTTCCCGCAGCGGTGCTACCGAGCAAGCCCGACGTTTGCCGCGATCCGCGCGGCCACACGGGCGACCTGGTCGTTCACCGGCTTGCCCACACATCCGCCGCGGTTGCTCTCCTCGCTGCAGGCGTTCTGCGGCGACCGCGCCCACCCGGACGCCGTCGTCCGCGGCCTGGGCACGGACTGGGAGCTGCCGCGCGTGGTCTTCAAGCCGTCCCCGTGCAACCACTTCACCCACGCGGGCGTGGACGCCGCCCTGCGGCTGCGCGCCCAGGGGCTCGCCCCCGCCGACTCACAGCGATCGAGCTGGGCGTCGCCAAGCCCGTCCTGCGCACGATCGCCGAGCCACCCGAGGCCAAGGCACCACGGCCGGCCTCCGGGTACCACGCGGCGTTCAGCGGCCGCTACACGGTCGCCGCGGCGCTGCTCGGCTTCGGCCTCGGCGTGTCTCACGAGGACTTCACCGACGCCGCCGCCCGTGACCCCCGCCGCCTCGCCCTGGCCGCCCTGGTGCGCTGCGTCGAGGACGAGCGCTGCAGCGCGTCGTTCCCGCACGCCTTCCCCGCCGTCCTGCGCGTGACCACCCGCACGGGCGAGGAACTCGAGGCCCGCGTCGAGGTCAACCGCGGCGGCCCCGGCAACCCCCTGTCCGACCAGGAGCTGGCGAGGAAGTTCCACGACAACGCCGTGAGGTCCCTTTCGGAGGAGCGCGCGGCCGAGATCGCGGCCCGAACGCTCGCCCTTCCTGACGCTCAGAGCGTCGAGGATCTCACCGCGCTGCTGACCTCGGCGGGGGAGCGCTGAGGTCGAGACAGTTGCCGCTCCCGGACTG
>JAEHDK010000198.1 GCA_016880465.1 Micromonosporaceae bacterium | reverse complement strand
GACTCCGCTTCGGCTGACCTCGCAGTTGCCGCCCGACGAAGCACTGCCGCACACCCCGCGGCGGCGATCCCACATGCCTACCGGCTGAAATGCACGCCGGGAACCGTCCAAAACGGACAGTTGCCGACGCGGGCCACACCCTCCCACGGCCCCGAACACGCCAAGCCCCGGCCGCTGGCGCACACACCACCATGATCACCGGCCGATATCCGCCTCACGGACTGACTCGCTTATTTGAGGACTAGCACACCCGCGTGGCGGCGCGACTCGAGGCGGCGATCGCTGCAGCCCGCGGCCGGGCCGCGCTCTCAGCGTGCCGGTGGGATCGGTTCGACGCCGAGTGCCGCCACGGCCGAGACCATCGCGGTGACGTCGTCGCCCATCACCGCGTCGACGCCCAGCGCCAGGGCGCGCTCGATCTCGGCGGATGACGTCGTCGGCCACGCCCAGATCGCCAGACCGGCCGCGTGCGTCGCCTCGACCACATCGGCGTACAGGTCCGCGTGGTGATGCTGGATGATCTGGGCGCCGGCCAGGCGGGCCTGGCCGGCGAGCGCGGGCGCGGACGACGGTCCCCGTTCCGGGAGCCGGTCGGGTGCGGTCTGTAGACCGGGCACCTTGCGGACCGCCGTGGCCAGCGCCACGTGGTCGAAGGATGCCAGGACGTCCTGGTCGAGCCGGCCGCGTTCGGCGATCCGGGCGGCCACCGAGCAGGCGATGACCGTACGCTCGCGCGGTGTCTCACCCTTGGCCTCGAGACAGAGCGCGATGCCTTCCAGGTACGCCAGGTCGAACAGCTCGTCGAGGGATGGCACCTGCTCGCCGGTGAACTCCGCCGCGAACCAACCGCCGGCGTCGAGCCGGCGCAGCTCGTCGAAGCCCAGCTCGGCGACCGGGCCGTGCCCGTTGGTGGTCCGGTCGACGGTCGCGTCGTGCAGGAGCACAAGGTGCCCGTCGCGACTCCGCCGGACATCAGCCTCGATCATGTGCGCGCCGCGCCGGCAGGCGTCCACATAGGACGCTCGAGTCTGCTCCGGGGCGCCGGTCGAGTGTCCACGGTGGGCGATGACGAGCGGGCGCCGATGGTTACGCCAGCGGTTCGCCGGCTGTGTCGGTGCCTGGGCCAATCCAGCCTCCTCGCTGCCGGCAGCGCACCCGGCCGGGACCAGTACCTTGACGGGCCTCGCCGGGCCTCCGTACGCTACCACGAGGCTTCAAAGATTCAACAGACGACATATGAATTCTTTCTGCCGAGCCGGCCGGATCGCGGGGCCGGCCCGGCGGCGGACGAGAGGTCGGCATGCAGACGGCACAACTGTTCACGGATCTGGTGGTCGCCGCCGGCGCGGGTGCGGTACTGGGCGCGGAACGGGAGTTCGGTGGCCGGCACAACGCGGGTTTCCGTACCCACCTGCTGGTGTCGCTCGGGGCGTGCTTGTTCACGCTGCTCGGCGCGTACGGGTTCGCGAGCACCGGATCCGTCGTGGCCGCCGACCCGACCCGGGTGGCGGCCCAGGTGGCGTCCGGCATCGGCTTCATCGGCGCCGGCGCGATCCTCCGCGACGGCGTCTCGGTACGCGGCCTGACGACCGCCGCGACGCTCTGGGTGGCCGCCGCGGCCGGTGCGGCGGCCGGTGCCGGCCTGTACGGCGCGATCGCCATCACGGTGGCGCTGGCCGTCACGGCTCTGCTCGTGCTTCGCGGCGTCCGGGCCTGGCACACCAACCACCTGTCGCGCCGGCCGCTGCGCATCGTCGTGGAGTACACGCCCGGCAGCGGTACGCTCGGGCCGCTGGCCCGCGGGCTGCAGGAGTGTGGCGCGGCGGTTCGGTCCCTGCAGGTCGACGACTACGACGGCGACGATACGGTGGTCGAGGTGGGGAGCATCCGCCGCGTCGAGATGCGCGTACGGCCGGCCCGCCGTACGTCACTGTCCACAGTGCTCGATGCGATCCGCGAGCGACCGGAGGTACGCGCCGCCTACGCGGACGATCACTAGACCGGGTCAGCCGGGACCCTCGGCACGAGGCCGTATTGTCCGACCCCGGCGGCGGCCGTTTCCATTCGGGAGACCCGCCGGTGACCCGCCACCGGTTCCACAGTCTCCGGGGTGTCCGGGCGGCGACGCCGTCCTCCACAGCGACGGCATGAACCGCGGTCACCAAGCGACCGGGATCGCCGCCGGCCAACAGGTCGGCCTACCGGCCGAGGTGGTCCTTCAGGGCGTCGAGCTGGCCGTCCCAGTCGCGGGCCAGCGCGGCGAGGAACTGTTGCGCCACCTGCATCGGGGCGGAGCGAAGCCGGTAGCGCACCCGGCGCCGCTCACCCGGTTCGGCCGTCACCAGGCCCGCCTCGGCCAGCAGGGCAAGGTGTTTGGCGATCGCCTGCCGGGTGATGGGCAGGCGATCAGCCAGATCCGTTGCCGTGGCCGGGCCGCCGGCGGCCAGCGCGGCAAGGATGCCGCGCCGGCTCGGGTCGGCCAGGGCGATGAAGACCTGTTCGGCCATCGCCTCGATGTCAGGCGGCATTGAGGTATTCGACCAACTCACCCAGCTCGCTCGTCCAACCCTCGGTGTTGCCGTCGAACGCCTTGCGGTAGTCGTCCTCTGGCAACTGGGCGAAGCCGGTTTCCACCATGGTGAGCCGAGTCCCGGCGCCGACCGGCTCCAGCGTGAACTCGACATAGGTGCGGCGCGGGTCGTCGTTGGGCAGACCGTTGATGTGCCAAGTGAAGCCGAACACAGTCGGCTCCTCGACCCGCTCGATGCGCAGGTCGGCCTTGTCGCCGCTCGTCCAGGTCAGCTGCGCGGCGCCGCCGGGACGCAGGTCGATCGTTGCCGTGTGACCGAACCACGTGCCGAGTCCTTCGGCCGTGGTCAGCGCGGCCCACACCTTGGCCGGCGGGTGCGCGAGCTCGAGCGTCCGCACGATCTGGTCGGGGAATCCCATGACAGCCTCCAACGAGTAGCAACCATTTGGTTGCTATGACTTTATTGCAACTCATCGGTTGCGTCAAGAGGAGCTCGACGACGCCCACAGGTCGATGCCCGCGACGGCCACCGCATGCCGATCGATCTCGGCCAACTCATCGTCGGTGAAGTCGAGGTTGTTCACCGCGGCCACGTTGTCCGCCAGCTGCTTCACGCTGCTGGCTCCGATCAGCACCGAGGTCATCCGCGGATCCCGCAGGCACCAGGCCAACGCGAGCTGTGCCAGGGTCTGGCCGCGGCGTTGCGCGATATCGTTGAGCGCCCGTGTCCGCCCGACGTTCTCCTCGGTCAGCATCTGCTGGCTGAGCGCGCCCCCCGTAGCCACCCGCGAATCCCCGGGAACCCCGTTGAGATATCGGTCGGTCAGCAGCCCCTGCGCCAGCGGCGAGAACGCGATGCAGCCGACGCCCTCGCGCTCCAGCGTGCCCAGCAGGTCCTGCTCCTCGATCCACCGGTTGATCATCGAGTACGACGGCTGGTGGATCAGTAGCGGCGTGCCCATCTGCCGCAGGATCGCGGCGGCCTCAGCGGTGCGCTCCGATGAGTACGACGAAATGCCGACGTAAAGGGCTCGGCCGGACTTCACCGCGGTGTCCAGCGCGCCCAGGGTCTCCTCCAACGGGGTGTCCGGGTCGAACCGGTGGCTGTAGAAGATATCGACGTAGTCCAGGCCCATCCGCTTCAGCGACTGGTCGAGCGAGGCCAGCAGGTACTTGCGGGAGCCGCGATCGCCGTACGGCCCGGGCCACATGTCGTACCCGGCCTTGGTCGAAATGACCAGCTCATCGCGGTACGGCGCGAAGTCGGTAGCCAGGATCCGGCCGAAGTTGATCTCGGCCGAGCCGTACGGTGGGCCGTAGTTGTTGGCCAGGTCGAAATGGGTGACGCCAAGGTCGAATGCCCGCCGGCAGATGGCTTGTTGGGTTTCCAGCGGGCGCCCATCCCCGAAGTTGTGCCACAGGCCGAGCGACACCGCGGGCAGGTCCAGGCCGCTGCGCCCGGTACGGCGGTAGGTCATGGTGTCGTAGCGGTTCTCGGCCGCGGCATAGGTCATACCGCGAAATCTAGTACTCGGCCATCACCGGACTCCTTGAAGCCCTGATCGAACAGCGGTCTGCCAGGACGGCCCTGGCGCGCTCGCCGACAACGGACCGTGCTCAAGCCGCGTCGAGGCGCAGGACCGACGCCGGCTTGACCCGGGCGTTCTCCAGCTCGGCCAGTACCGGCACCCGGTACGCCGCGACCTCGGTGAACCCCGACGCCGGCCGGTACGCCCGACCCGGGTCGCCGACCAGCACGAGTGCGCCGCGCCGGTGCGCCCGGCCGAGGAACGCGGCCATCCGGGTCGCGAGCTCACGGCTGTAGAACACGTCGCCGGCGAGCACCACGTCGGCGTCGCCCCCGGCGCCGTCGAGCAGGTCACCGAGTACGACCTCGACCGGCGCCCGGTTGGCCGCGGCGTTGAGCTCGATGGCGGCGGCCGCGTACGGATCGATCTCGTTCGCCGTGACCCGCGTTGCGCCGGCGAGCGACGCGGCGATGGCGACGAGCCCGGAACCGGCCGCGACGTCGAGCACCGTACGGCCGGCGACCAGCGCCGGCCGGTCGAGGACGTGCCGGGCAAGAGCCTGCCCGCCGGCCCAGGCGAACGCCCAGAACGGCGGTGGCTGGGGCTGCCCGGTCACCGCCTCGGTCCGCTCCCACAGGGCGATCACCTCGTCGGCCAGGTGAAGTCGCACCTCCGGTACGAACGGGACCGCGTGCAGCGCCGTGGCGGTGCGGACGAACTTCGCCCGGGTTCCGCCGGCAGCACGGTCGGGGAGCGCGGAGGCCGGCATCCCGCCATTGTGCCGGTCGTCGGTTGCCGCGGCGCGCCGTAGAGTTCGTACCGGTCCGGTCCGGTCCGGTACGACTCGAGGAGACGCCCATGCCGACACTCACGGTCAACGGTGAGCACCATGAGGTGGCCGCTCCGCCGGACACGATGCTGCTCTACGTACTGCGCAACGACCTGGGGTTGACGGGCACCCGGTTCGGCTGCGGCGTGGGCCTGTGCGGCGCGTGTACGGTGCTCGTCGAGGGCCGGCCGGTGCACTCGTGCGACGCTCCACTGTGGTCGGTCGAGGGGAAGGCGGTGACCACAGTGGAGGGTCTCGGCCAGCCGGACCGACCGCACCCGCTCCAGCGGGCCGTCATCGACGAGCAGGCCGCGCAATGCGGGTACTGCCTGTCCGGGATCCTCGTGCGGGCCGCCGCGCTGTTGGCCACCAACCCCAGACCAGACGCCGACGACGTGCGTACCGCTCTCGACGGCAACCTGTGCCGGTGCGGGGTGCACAACCGGGTCGTACGGGCGGTCCTGCGGGCGAGCGAGGTGACGCCGTGACCGGTGGTGGGCTGCCCGACACGTTGCGGGCCAATCCCCGACTGTCGAGCTGGGTGCGGGTCAACGACGACGGCACGGTCACCGTCCGCAGCGGCAAGGTCGAGCTCGGCCAGGGCATCCTCACCGCCTTGGCGCAGATCGTCGCCGAGGAGCTGGACGTCGACGTACGCCGGGTGCGCATGGTCGCCGCCGGCACCGATGTGAGCCCGAACGAGGGTGGCACCACGGGCAGCATGTCGGTGCAGCACTCCGGCGCCGCCCTGCGCCACGTATGTGCCGAGGTGCGCGCCGGCTACGTACGGGCCGCCGCGGCGAAGCTCGGCACCGACCCGGCCCGGCTCGTGGTCCGCGACGGCGAGATCCGCGCGCCGGACGGCAGTGGCGTCACGTACTGGGAGCTGGTCGACGACGTGCCGCTCGACCGCGAGGCGTCCGGCGCCGTGGCAGCCAAGGCACCGCGGGAGTACGCGGTGGTCGGCACCAGCGTTGAGCGGTTGGACCTGCCCGGCAAGGTGGCCGGACACCGGGGCTTCATCCACGATCTCGTCCTGCCCGGCATGCGGCACGGGCGGGTCGTACGGCCGCCGTCGCGCGGTGCCGGGCTGGCCACGCTGGACACGACCCGGGCGGAGGCAGTGCCGGGGGTCGTGGCGGTCGTCCGCATCGGCAGCTTCGTCGGTGTCCTCGCCGAGCGCGAGGAGGTTGCGGTGCACGCGGCAGAGCTGCTGCGGGCCGGCGCCCGGTGGCAGGAGCGGCCGAGCCTGCCGGACGAGTTCCGGCTCGCCGAGTTCCTCACGAGCGCACCCGCCGAGACCACGGTGGTGTCCGAAGCCGGTGTGCCGGCCGCGGCCGGCGGGCCGGTCGAGCGGACGCTGTCCGCCGTCTACCACCGGCCGTACCTCGCCCACGCGTCGATCGGCCCGTCCTGCGGCATCGCGCTCGCCGAGGGCGACGGGTCCGCTGAGCGGCTGTCGGTCTGGAGCCACAGTCAGGGCATCTACCAACTCCGTGGTGAGCTGGCCCGGGCGCTCGGCCGCCCGGTGGACGGGATCACGGTGCATCATGTCGAGGGCGCCGGCTGCTACGGCCACAATGGGGCCGACGACGCCGCGTTCGACGCGGTGCTGCTGGCTCGCGCGGTGCCGGGCCGGCCGGTCAAGGTGGTCTGGTCCAGGGCCGACGAGCTGTCCTGGTCTCCACTGGGACCGGCCGCGGTCGTCCAGCTGAGCGCCGACCTGGACGCCGCCGGAAACGTGGTCCACTGGCGGCACGACATCTTCGGCAACGGCCACGCCGGCCGGCCCGGCTCGCATGACTGGGTCGGTCTCCTCGCGGCGGCGCACACCGCCGGACCGGCCGCGGCGCCGGTCGAGCCGCCGGTCAACAAGGGCCCCGGCGCCAGCCGCAACGCCATTCCCGAGTACGCGTTTCCCGGCCATCGGGTGGTCGACCACCGGTTGCTGACCATGCCCCTGCGCACCTCGTCGCTGCGCTCGCTGGGCGCCCACCTCAACGTGTTCGCGGCCGAGTCGTTCCTGGACGAGCTCGCGCACGCCGTCGGCGCGGATCCGGTCGAGTACCGGCTGCGCCAGCTGACGGATCCGCGCGGGCGGGCCGTCCTTGCCGCGGCGGCGGATCGGGCGGGGTGGGGCCGGCCGCGGGCGGAGTCGGTCGGGTACGGGGTGGCGTACGCCCGGTACAAGAACACCGGCGCCTACTGCGCGGTCGTGGCGGAGGTGTATGCCGAGCGCGAGGTGCGCGTGCGGCGCCTGACGCTCGCCGTGGACGCCGGCCTCGTGGTGAACCCGGACGGTCTGGTCAACCAGATCGAGGGCGGCGCCGTGCAGGCCACCAGCTGGACCGTCAAGGAGCAGGTGCGCTTCGATCGGTCCACAGTGACCAGTGACAGCTGGGAGACGTACCTGATCCTGCGCTTCACCGAGGTGCCGGCGGTGGACGTCCAGGTCCTGTCCCACCCCGGTGATCCGTCGCTCGGGGCCGGTGAGGCGGCCCAGGGCCCCGTCGCCGCCGCGATCGGCAACGCACTCTGCGACGCCATCGGGGTGCGGGTCCGCCAGTTGCCGCTGACCGAGCAGAACATCGTCGCCGCGATGCCTGCCTAGTACGGCAGCGACACTTGTGATCTATGGGCTGGTGGCGACG
>JAEHDK010000197.1 GCA_016880465.1 Micromonosporaceae bacterium | reverse complement strand
GCCGGCCCAGCGGACCCTCTCTCACGAAGTCGGTGCCCGGCTGTCCTCGTACTCGACCCGAAACACGGGGTAGTACCTCACGGCGGCTCGGATCTCCGCTGGGGAGGGATCTGGGCTCATGCCGAAGTAGAAGCGGGCCTGCTTTGCGGCGGCCTTCGACCCGCTGCGTACTACCCCGCGGCGCAGGTACTCGGCGATGACTGCGGGTGCCGTCAAGTTTCGTTCGTTGCCGGCATGTTCGCGCCGCCCGATCACGCCACGAGCCCACGTACCGCGGCGCAGGAACGCGACATTGCCGCCTCGCGTGCACTCCCCCGCCACCGGGTCGCCGGGTCAGGCCTCCCGCTGCCGTTGGCGGACTGCCGCGTAGCGGATCGTTTCGATGACGATCAGGGCGGCAAGGATGAGCACGAGACCCGCAAGTCCGGCCAGCGGCGGTAGGACAGCCGCGGCTGGTGTGGCTGCCAGGAGCAGGAGCACGGTGATGAGCCGGGGTCGGCTGAGCGAGTACTGCATGCGGTTCTTGAAGATCAGGTGGCCGGCAAGGTACAGCGCGGCGCCGCCGAGGAGGGCCAGTGCATCGAAGGCGCCGAGGGGTTTGATGTCCCCGGCGTGCGCGAGTACTCCTTCCACGCCAAGGGCGGTGATCATGATGCCGGCGACGATGGGGAAATGGCCATAGGAGTAGGCCTCCAGCGCCATGCGGACTCTGGCCTGGCCGCCGGCCTCCCGGAGTCTTTCTTCGGCGGCCCGGGAGACGATGTCGAAGTAGAGCCACCAGAGGCTGAGTGCGACCGCGATGCCGAGGCAGGCGGCCACGATCAGGGGGGTGCTGATGGGTTCTTGGGCGGCGCCAATTCCGATCGCGGTGAAGGACTCGCCGAGGGCGATGAGGATGAACAGGCCGTGTCGTTCGTTGAAGTGGGTGGCGCTGCGTACCCGCCAGCTGCCGTCGCGGGAGGTGAGGTAGACGCCGCCCCAGGCGACGAGCACAGCGGCGGCGAACAGCAAGGTTTGCTTCCATCCGCCGACCAGAGCTCCGGCTAGAAGCAGAGCGGCGCCTGCCAGCTCGGGTATCCAGGTGATGCGGACCTGGCGGCGCAGGGCGGTGTCGTTGACGGCGGCCATGGTGGACAGGGTCAGGTGGATGCAGCGGACGACGATGTATGCGACGACGAGCACGAGTGGGCCGTTTAGGCCGCCGGGGGCGTCATGCCATGCCTCGGGGATGGAGAGGGCGACGATGAACATGGCGGCCAGGGCGATTGCGCCCCCTGCCCGTAGGACGCCGCCGTATGCCTGGTTGCCGAGCCAGGTGAACCCCTCCCAGATCCACCACAGCAGGGCGAGCAGCAGCAGGGCCCGAAGGACGCTGTATGCGGTGTGAGTGTGTGCCATGTAACCGGTGACCTGGGTGAGGGCGAAGACATACACCAGATCGAAGAACAGCTCGAAGTTCGTTCCCCGGTGACCTTCACCGGTCGGCCGGGCGCCGCGAGGTTGGCGGGCTGATCCGCTCTGCGCCATGGCCAGCCCTTCCTCCCTGGGTCGTTGGGGACGCTGCGGAACCCCGCCGATCTCGCCGGCGCGCTCCGCGGGCTCCTCAGCCGCAACGCCGGTACGCCGACAGAGTGACGCTGGTTCGTGAGGAACTCTACGAGCGGTACATCCACACCGGCGGGATCAGCGGCTGCCCGACGCGATTGAGCCGCCGAAGGACGACGTGTCCACGCCGGCGGTCTGCTTTGAATGGGTGGTGGTGGAGGCGTTCGTTTCGATGAGCCGTTCGCCGTGGCCAGCGGCGTGGTGGGTCGGCGTTGGCTCCTCGGTCATCCTCGGCACACTGATCATCACCTAGCAAGTCCGGTCGGCTGGAGGCCGACGCGGATCGCCATCGCTCCGGCGGCCTCTTCGTGCGCGCCCGACCGAACGGTCAACCCAGCCGGGGGTTCGTTCCGTTTCTTGTCCAGGAGGAAGGAAGGAGCCATCGTGCGAGCCGACGAGGAAGGCGAGTTCCGGGAGTTCGTGTCGGTCCGGCTGCAACCGCTTCGGCGCTCGGCGTACCTGCTGTGCGGTGACCGGCACGGTGCTGACGACCTGGTGGCGATCGCCATCGGGAAGCTGTTCCGGTCCTGGCGGAGGGTCAACCGGATGGACCGGCCGGATGCCTGTCGCGGCGGCCACGGCGCTCGTCCTCGCCTTACCGGTGGGGCTGGCCGGGCTCGGCGGCGGCAAGGCCGGGATGGGTTCGCCGCCCACCGGCGGGGCCGAGGCGCGCTCGTCGGCGTCCGCGACATCGCCCAGCGCAGTGCCCCGGTCAACCATGGAGCAGATCTTCGACGGCTACGTCGCGGTGCTGCGTGACCACCTCGGGGCGGAGACGGAGACAGGGGGCCCCAGCGGTACGTTCCCGCTCGCGATCGGCCACAGAATGTCCGGCGGCGTTGTCGTCGCGAACTTCTGGATCGTCACGGGCCCGAACCTACCCCAGCAGCCGTGGCCACCCCGACCAGCTGGCCCGGCAGCTGAGCCTGCTCATCGACGGCGGCCTGTCCGCCGGTGTCCTCGACGCCGAACCGGTTGTCACCGACTCGACCGGCCACCCCGTTCTGCCTCATCTGGTAACACACCCAGGACCCCTCAGACAAACGAGCGGCGGCAAAGACGCGTGCGGGTTGTCTGACCGCAGTCACGTGCGCTGGACTTATGCCTTGGGGGCCGCCAATGTCTGCTTCGTCGCTTGTCGGGTCATGAATAGCCCGGTCAGCCAGGTGGCAGTAAAGATCAGCGCGAAGGGAACCCAGGTGCCCAACGGGCTGACGAACATCTCCAGGCTTCTCAAGATGACAATGGCGACGAGGAAGAAGTCCACGACCACCACAAAGCCGGTGAACGCAAGCGCGGTCTGTAGCGGCGTGGTGTAGGCGAACCGGGTGAAGTAGACCATCGACACGCTGCTGAAGTAGATGGGCGCCCCGATGGCGTGCGCGATCAGCGTTGGCTGCAGGGTGGTCACCGCCAGTCCGATGCCGATCGTCGCAAAGCATAGCGCCCACCCGACGAACGCATGTGCCAGGAGAATCCAGGTCTTGCGAGGGCTCGAGTTGCGCATTACCTATCCACCTCCCCTGGGCTAATGCAAGCTTCTCGCCGCCGAAGCCGTCAGGGCCGAACGGCTCCCCGGCGGCGGGTCAATTAGGACGGACGTCCTGCGTCAACCGGCGATGGCGTGGCGAAGTGGTCGGCCTCACGGTGTGGACCTCAGGCAGCACGCCACGTTGACGCGCCTCAAGGATGAGGCGTTCGCGCCGCACCAGGCAGCGGGACGATCCGGGAGGGGCCGCGTCCAGCGGGGCCGGGCGCTGACAGTGGGCGAGCCTACTTGAGTAATAGATAGCGGGTATGTATCCTCGCTAGCTATGAAGGAAGTCGTGCTGGCTCTGCTTCATGGTGGCGGCGCGCATGGGTACGAGTTGAAGCAGATCTTGGACGGGAAGTTCGGGGATCTGGTGCCGGCGCTGACTGCGGGGCAGATCTACACGACTCTCGCCCGGCTGACCCGCGATGAGCTGGTGACCAGCGAGCCCGTCGAAGGGGATGCCCGAGGCAAGCGGGTGTACCGGCTCACCGCGGCGGGCCGGGCGACGCTGGAGGAATGGGTCAATCGCCCGGTGTCCGGCATGCGGCTCAAGAGCGAGTTCTTGATGAAGCTCGTGGCGGTGACGGCGGCGCGTCTCGCCGAGCCGGGCCGGTTGGTCGAGGACCAGCGCCACGAGTACCTGCAGTCGTTGCGTGACCTCGACGGGCTGCTGCAGGCCGGTCGGCACGGTCCGACCGCGCAACTTCTCGTGGAGGGGTCGATCCTGCACCTGCGGGCCGACCTGGAGTGGCTCGATCTGATCGAGTCACGGCTCGTTGAAGAAGGGATGATCGCGTGATGCCGGTGTTGGAGGCGAGGGCGTTGGCCAAGACGTACCTCTCTGGTGGTGCGCAGGTGCGTGCCCTGGATGGAGTCGACCTGGCGGTCGAGCGGGGCGAGTTCGTTGCGATCATGGGGCCGAGCGGGTGCGGCAAGTCCACGCTGCTCAATCTGTTGGCGGGCTTCGATCGCCCGTCGGCCGGAGAGGTGTGGCTCGCAGGGCGGCGCATCGACGGGTTGAGCGAGGCGGAGTTGGCGCGCCTGCGCCGGCGCCAGATCGGGTTTGTCTTCCAGTTCTTCAACCTACTGCCGGCGCTGTCCGTTGCGGAGAATGTCGAACTGCCGCTGCTGCTGGCCGGGCAGCGCCGGCAGGCCGCGCGGCGGGCTGCCAGCCGTCTGCTGAACGATGTCGGCATCGCGGAGCGGCAGAACGCGGCGCCCGCCCTGCTGTCCGGGGGGCAGCAGCAGCGGGTCGCGCTGGCTCGCGCGATGGCCAACTCACCCGACATCGTGCTAGCGGACGAACCGACCGGCAACCTGGACTCCGCGGCGGCGCGTGGAGTGATGGAGCTGCTCGGCGAAGCCCGACAGCGCGGCCAGACGTTACTGCTGGTCACGCACGATGCCCGGGTCGCGGCGGCCGCGGACCGGGTGATCAGGCTCCGAGACGGGCGGATCGTCGCCAACGGCCGGCTGGAGCCGGTCCGCGCGGTACCGAACCTGCTCGACGTCGGCGGCGACGAATGACGCTCACCCTCTTCCGGCTCGCGTTCGCCGGTATCCGTTCCAGACTGCTCGCGGCCACCCTCACGATAGTGATCTCCGCGGCCGCCGCGGCGACACTCGTCATCGCGCTGGAGGTGCGGGGCAGCGCGGTCGATCCCTGGCAGCGGACGTTCCAAGCCGCGCACGGCGCACACGTGCTCGCGATCGTCCCCTCGCTCGCAGACGCGAACACGGTCGCCGCGCTGCCCGGCGTCGCCGAGCGGGACGACCCGGTGCCCAGCGCGTTCGTGACCGGCGCCATCGGCGGGCGCAGCGAACCGGTGCAGTTTGCCGGGCTGAGCGGCCGGCCCAGGATCAACGCTCTCGTCCCGACCGAAGGCGCCTCGCAGCCAGGGTCCGGGATCGTGCTCGAGCGCAGTTTCGCCGACGCCCTGGACATCGCGGTCGGAAGCACGATCGACGTACCAACGCCCACCGGAGCCATGAGCCTGGCGGTCGTCGGAACCGCCATTTCACCGAGCCAACCGCGGTACCCCCGGCACAACCCCGGCCTCGGTTGGGTGAGCCGGGACACCCTGCAGCGGATCCAGCCCGACCAGGACCGTTGGCTGTGGACGCAACCGGTCCGGCTGACCGACCCCATAGCGGCGCCGGACTTCGCCAATGCCGCCAGGGCCGCATTCCCGATAGCCGATGCGCAAGCCGGACAGATCACCGTCGCCTCGTGGCAGAACCAGCGCGATGAGGCCCTGCTGGACAGCCAGCCCGTCACCATCGTCCTGGGGATGTTCACCATCATGCTGCTGACGGTTGTCTTCGCCGTCATCTCAATCCTCACCGCGGCCCGGGTCAGCGCCCAGTACCGCGACATCGGGCTCCTCAAGGCCATGGGGCTCACGCCGCGTCAGGTCAGCGCGGTGTTCCTGGTCGAGACCGCCGCCCTCGGTCTCGCCGCGGTCGCCGTCGGGTTTCCGGTGGGCGCCGTTCTGGCGCCACGCCTGGCCGCGGCCAGCGCGCAGACCCTCGTCGGTTCCCCAAGCATCGCCATCCAGCCGTGGCACGCTCTGCTGGCCAGCTGCGTGGTGCTCCCCGTCCTGCTGCTCAGCACCGTTCTGGCCGCCCGGCGAGCGACCCGGTCCACCACGCTGGGCGCCATCCGCGCCGGCTCGCCTGCACCCATCTCGACGGGACGGCTCGCGCACACCATCACCCGCCTCGGCCTTCCGCTGCCGGCCACCCTGGGCCTCAAGGATCTGATCGCCCGCCGTAGGCGTGCGTTCTGGACGGCGACCGCGGTCGCGGTGACCGGCGCAGTCATCGTTGCCACGCTGCAGATGCGGGCCGCATTCCATACCTCCGCCGGCACCGTCAGCGACGTACCCGCCGAACTGCCCACGTTGGTCTACAGCCTCGACGCCGTTCTCGTTCTCATCGCCACGACGACGCTGGTGGCGGTGATGCTGCTGTCGGTCCGCGAACGGATCCGTGACCTCGGTGTGCTCAAGGCCATCGGCCTGACGCCGGCACAGATCACCTCCGGCCTCGTCAGCGCCCAGGCACTGCTGGCGACACTTGCGGCGCTGCTGTCAATACCGCTCGGGATCGGGCTCTACCTCGCGTTACTTAGCTTGACCAGCGGCACCGTAGACGGCGCCGTCCTCGCACCGTGGTGGTCCGTCGCCCTGGTCCCGGTCGCAGTCGCCGCGGCAGTCGCGATGACCACCAGCATTCCGGCGCGGCTCGCCGCCCGGATCCCTGTTACCGAGGCCGTCCGCTACGAGTGATGGACCTACCCAGACCTGCTGCCGGACCCGTTCGAGACCGGGCGCGGGATGTGGTCGGTTGCGGTCGGCACCGGCCTGGGTGGAGACAGTGTCGGGCACCAGCCGGGGCTGGAACGACCCGGCCCGATCACGTGGCACCGCGGTGCTCCAGCGGTGCCACCCGGAGTTCGCGGCCGGTGACGTCGAACTCCTCGAACAGGCCGGTGTCCGCGAGCGCATCGTCCACGGAACGGCTGAGGTCAGCGCCGGCTTCCACCGCGTTGTCGGCGTAGCGGTAAGTGTACGAGGAGCGGACCAAGGGCGTGTCCGGCTTCGAGATCCGGCCGAGCCCCAGGCGGTGACGGCCGGCCATGCCCCGCGGCGTAGCGGAGTCATCGGGAAGTCATCACCGAGTCACGGCACTGGCGTACCGTCCGGCACAAACGTCCTCATGCCAGTCGATCGGTCGGTGGACGGGTCGACGCGTGTCAATTCCGGGAGATCCGATGTACCGTCCGGTCGCCAAGCTCGTCGCCGTCATAGCTGTACTCGCCCTGGTCGGCTCCGGGGTCACCGCCTCGCACCCTCAACGGTTGACGGACCAGCCGGCCGCTCAACCGGTCGCCGAGGGCACTTCGGACCCGGCGCCCACGACGTGCGGGTCCGGGCCGGCCAACGTGGTCGGGTCGCTCACCGGCACGGCGTTGGCCGCCCCTACGCTGGCCGCCCACCAGGAGGTGGTCAGCCCGTCCGGCGCGGCGCCGCGGACCGTGGCGTACGACGGCGCGAAGCTGGTGATCCGGCCGAGCGCGGTACAGCTCCCGGTGGGCATCGGCATCACGCCGCTCCGCCGTGACCAGGTGCCGAGGCTGGATTCCGGCATGACCAACGTGACCGCGGGGCCGCGCGCCGCCTACCGGTTCACCCCGCACCCGATGCAGTTCACCGAGAGCATCGAGGTGACGTTGCCGTACGACCCGGCGCTGATCACCGACGGGTTCACCGCGCAGGACGTGTACACGTACTTCTACGACGACGCGGCCGCCTGCTGGCAGGTGCTCTACCGGGTCAAGGTCGACGAGGTCGAGCACACGGTCACGTCGCTGGTCGACCACTTCACCGACATGATCAACGCGACGGTGGTGGCGCCGGAGCATCCGGAGGGCGCCTCCTTCGACCCCAACGAAATCAACGGGATCCAGGCCGCCGACCCCGGTACCAAGGTGAACCTGATCGACGCACCGATGGCCAACAACGAGGGCACCAACCGGGTGGCCTACCCGATCGAGGTGCCACCGGGGCGCAACGGCATGGAGCCGACCCTCGCGGTGAGCTACGACTCGTCCAGGGGCAACGGCTGGATGGGTGTCGGCTGGGACCTCAGCATACCGGCGATCATGATCGACACCCGGTGGGGCGTGCCGCGGTACGACGCGGCCACGGAGACAGAGACGTACCTGCTCGACGGGGAGCAGCTCACACCGGTCGCACACCGCGGGCCGCCGCAGCCGCGTTCCACGGAGAAGGTGTTCCACACCCGGACGGAGGGGCAGTTCGCGCGGATCGTCCGCCACGGCACCACGCCGAAGAACTTCACCTGGGAGCTCACGGACCCAGCCGGCACGACGTGGTTCTACGGTGTCGACGCCGCCGCGAGGCTGGCCGACCCGACCGGCAACGTGTTCATGTGGGCGCTGCAGGAGGTCCGCGATGCCCGCGGCAACTTCATCCGGTACCAGCACTCCACAGTGGACGACACCGGCGTCCAGGGCGGTACGGAACCCGGCCGCAACCTCTACCTCCAGCGCCTGTCGTACACCGGCCGCGGCACGAGCGAAGGCCACTACACGGTTACCTTTGTCCGGGATCGGGAGCTGGGCCAGCCCGTGCGCATCGACACGCTGATCGACGCGCGCGGCGGCTTCAAGCGGGTCACCGCCGACCGGCTCCGCAAGGTCGAGGTGGCGCTGGATGGCAGCCTCATCCGGCGGTACGAGTTCAGCTACACCACGGGTGCGTTCCACAAGACGCTGCTGAGCTCGGTCGCGCAGTTCGACGCGAACGGCGTGCTGTTCAACACGCACCGGTTCGAGTACTTGGACGACATCCGCGACGCAGCCGGCGCGTACGAGGCGTTCCAGTCCGTGCCGTGGACCTCGCCGGACGACGCGCTCAACACCGGCGCGTTGAACCTGACCGGCGCGCAGGCCGGCCGTGCGAGCGCGTTGAGCGCGAACACCGGCACCGGTGCTGGCGGCCACCTGTACGTCGGGGTGGGCAGCTCGCCGAGCAAGTCGGGCTCGGTCGGGTTGAAGACCGGCTTCAGCCGCGATGACCAACGCGGCCTGCTCGCCCTGGTCGACGTCGACGGGGACACGTTGCCGGACAAGGTGTTCCGCAGCGGCGGGTCGGTGATGTACCGGAAGAACCTGTCCGGCCCGACCGGCCAGCTCCGGTTCGCCGACCAGGCCAAGCCGCTGAACCTGCCGGGGTTGATGGGGGAGAGCAGCGACTCGCTCACGCTCGGCGCCGAGAGCTACCTGGGCGGCGTGGCGGCGCAGCTGGACTTCGTCAGTACGACCACCACGACGAGCCAGTACTTCGCCGACGTCAACGGCGACGACATCACCGATCTGGTGAACGGCTCCACCGTCCTGTTCGGACGGGTCGGGCCGGACGGCGTACCGGTGTACGGCATCAGCGCCGATACTCCGGTACCCATCCCGAGCGGCTCGGTGGACCCCACCGGCCTGTTCGGCGCGTTCACCCAGGAGCGGGAGCGCCTGATCGACTCGTTCCCGCTGCTGGACACCGTGCGCCGCTGGGTCGCCCCGTTCGACGGCACCGTCAAGGTCGAGGGTGCGGTGAAGCTGGCCGACGAGACGGCGGCGGCGCGGGCCGCATCGGGCACCGCCGACGGGGTGCGGGTGGCCATCCAGAAGGAGAGCACCGAGCTGTGGTCGACTCAGATCGACCGCACGGACGACGCCGAGCACGCCCCGATCGGCGTGGACAGCCTGGCGGTCGGCAAGGGCGACCGGCTGTACTTCCGTGTGCAGTCCAATGACGACGGTGGCCTGGACCAGGTGTCGTGGGATCCGAAGATCACCTACCTGGGCGTTGACGACCCGCTCGACGTCAACGGCCTGCCCTACTGGCAGTACCAGGCCTCCCGGGACTTCACCCTCGGCGGTCGCAGCGCGACGGTGAAGGCACCGCTGACCGGCACCATGCACCTGTCCGGTGACCTGACCAAGACGGCGGCCACCACCGACGACGTCACCGTGGTCATCACCCGCGACGGTGCCCCGGTACTGGAGCAGACGATCGCTGCCGGCAGCACCGGTACGGTGCCGGTGAACCTCCACGTGTTCGTCACCCAGGGCCAGACCCTGGCCTGGCGGGTCCGGATCGACTCGCCGATCGACCTGAACCAGATCGAGTGGACGCCGCGGGCGTCCTTTACCGCGGCGCAGGCCGGCAGCGGCGGTACCGACGACACGGGCACCCCGGTCATCGACGTCTTCCCGCCGTACGCCGTGGACATGTACCCGGTCAACGACCTCGTCCCGCCGCAGCGCTCGTACCGGGTCACCACGACCGGGACGGTGACCGTCAGCCCGGCCCTGCTGTTCGACTTCACCGCCGAGCAGTTGCCCGATGCGCGAATCGCCCTCACCGTGAAGAAGCGCGGCCAGCTGCTGGCCAAGCGGTACTTCGACATCGCCGACGGCATCGTCGCCCATCCGGGGTCCTTCACCGTGCCGGTCACCGCCGGCGACGACCTGTTCTTCGACTTCAGCACCACGCACCCGGGCCTGGGGGACCTGATCCTGGGCCACTCGGTCACCGTGAACGGAATCAGCGCGCCCAGCGCGCTGTACAGCTCGGCCGAGGAGGGCGCCTTCCCGCAGCCGTACCGCGGCTGGGGCGCGATCGGGTACAACGGCAACCGGGACCGGGCCTCCCGGCCGATCGCGCAGTCCGAGCTCGTCGTCGACGAGGCGTTCCGCAACCAGCTACCGTCCAGTGTGGATCCGCAGGCGCAGAAGGACGCGTTCACCGCCGACCCGCGGATCAACCCGCCGAAGGCCGTGCCGTTCATCCCGTCGCCGCAACGCAACCGGTGGGAGGCCAACGAGCGCTCGTGGGTGGCCGGCACCGCCGCGAGCAGCTCCCGGCTCGGCGCCGAGTCGATCGGCCTGCCACGCCCGTCGGACCTCGGCGGCGCGACCGCCGTGCCGCGGCTGTCGCGCTCCCAGCAGGTGTCGCTGACCGGAGGCGTCGGCGGGCCGGTCGGCTCCGTCGGCGGCAGCATCGCCACCGGCGACAGCAACGGCCAGGTGGACTACTTCGACCTTAACGGCGACCAGTTCCCGGACGTGGTCGGCGCCGGCGCCATCCAGTACACGGACCCGACCGGCAGCCTGGGCGCCACCCGCGGCACCCTGCCCGACGGCGCCGTGCGGCGCAGCGGCAACGTGTCAGGCAACGCCAGCGCCGGCAGCGCGGCCCGGACGATCGCCACGGGCCACGGCCGCGCCGCGCCGACCGCGGACGTCGCGGAGAACACGGCACAGTCCGGCAACGACATGCCGCCCCTCGGTGTGGGCGGCAGCCTGGGCGGCAGCAAGTCCGACTCGAACTTCGACCTGCTCGACGCGAACGGCGACGGGCTGCCGGACCGGGTGTACGCCGACGGCCGCGTCGCGCTCAACCTCGGGTACCGCTTCGGTGCGGCCGAGCCGTGGCGCAACGCCGGTGTGCTCAACGACGGTAGCGGCGCGAACTTCGGGCTGAACATCGGCTTCAACACCGACTTCTACGGCTTCGCCGGCGGCGCCTCGTACAGCGAGGGGAGCTCCTCGTCGTCGGTGTCGCTGACCGACGTGAACGGTGACGGGCTGCTCGACCGGGTCTTCGTCGGCTCGCCGATGCGGGTCGGGCTCAACACCGGCAACGGGTTCGAGCCGCCGGTGCCGTTCTTCGGTAGCCTGGCCGCCCTCAACCGGGACCAGAACGCGAGGCTCGGCGGCGGCGGCTACGTCACGGTCCCGATCTGCCTGGCCATCGTCACCTTCTGCATCATCATCAACCCGGGCGCCGACGTGTCCACCGGCGCGAGCCGCAGCGAGTTCATGCTCCGCGACATCAACGGCGACGGGTACGCCGACCACCTTGCGTCCAGCCGGGACAACCAGCTCACTGTGGCGCAGAACCGCACCGGGCGCACCAACCTGCTGCGGGCGGTCGGCCGGCCCCTCGGTGCGCGGATGGAGTTCGACTACGCCCGTGACGGCAACACGTTCGGCCAACCCCAGTCGCGCTGGGTGCTCTCCCGGGCATCCGTCCACGATGGACACCCGGACGACGGGGTGGACGTCCAGGTCTCCACGTTCGAGTACGCGAACGGCGTATACGACCGGCTGGAGCGGGAGTTCTTCGGCTACGGCACGGTGACCGAGCGGAACCGGGATGCCGCCAGCGGCGAAGCCGTCTACCGGAGCGTCGTGCGGGAGTACCGCACCGACAGCCACTACACCCGCGGCCTGCTCCAGCAGGAGACCAGCCTCGATGGCGCGGGGCGGCCGTTCGTGCAGGTCGGGCACGTCTACACGCTTCGCGACGTGGCGACCGGCGGCGCCGCGGACCCGGAGAGCACCACGGCCACGGTGTTCCCGCACGAGACGCGTACCGACCGGGGCTACTTCGAGGGTCAGGCGAGCCCGAGCAAGACCGAGTCCCTCACGATGGAGTACGACGAGTTCGGCAATATGACCAGGAGCGTCGAGACCGCCGACGTCGGGCCCGGCGACGACCTCGACACCCGGATCACCTACTCCGCAAGCGACCCGGTCTGCCGCCAGAACAACATCCTCGACACCCCGCGATCGATCCAGGTGTCCGGCAACGGCACCCTCATGCGCGACCGGGACTCCACCGTGGACTGCGCGACCGGCGACGTCACCCAGGTGCGCGCGAAGCTGGCCGGCGGCGAGGTCGCGGTCACCGACGTGGAGTACTTCGACAACGGCAACCTGCGCGCCGTCGTCGATCCACCCAACCGCACCGGGCAGCGGTACCGGCTGGACTACGCCTACGACACCCGGGTGGACACGTACGTCGAGTCCATCACCGACAGCTTCGGCTACCGGTCCACCGCGACGCACAATTTCAAGTTCGGCTCGGTCGAGTCCACCACGGACTTCAACAACCAGGTCGTGCGCAACAGCTACGACGCCGTGGGCCGGATCGACGAGGTGGTCGGCCCGTACGAGGCGGCGCAGAACCGGGTGACCATCGACTTCGAGTACCACCCGGAGGCGACGGTACCGTACGCGGTCTCCCGCCACATCGACCGCGAGGCGAGCGGCGCGGTACGCACCGACACCATCGACACGATCACGTTTGTCGACGGCTTGACCCGCCTGGTGCAGACGAAGACGGACGCCACCTTGCACGACGGGCCGGACAACCTGCCGCTCGAGGCCATGGTGGTGTCCGGGCGGGTCACCTACGACGCGGTCGGCCGCCAGGTCAAGAACTACTACCCGGTCAGCGAGCCGAAGGGTGCGGGTAACACGACGTTCAACCCCGCGTTCGACCAGGTACCGCCGACGGTGACCGCATTCGATGTGCTGGACCGGCCGACGCGGGTGACCATGCCGGACAACACCACGACGACCGTGTCCTACGGCTTCGGACCGGACCGGGCCGGGATCACCCGCTTCGAGCAGGTGACCACGGACGCCAACGGCAAGACCAAGCGCATCTACCGCGATGTGCGCCAGCTCGTCACGGCGGTCAAGGAGTTCAACCCGGCCGGCGGCCAGCCGGTCATCTGGACCAGCTACACCAACGACGCGCTGGACCAGGCCATCGCCGTGACGGACGACAAGAACAACGTCACCCGGGCCACATACGACAACTTCGGCCGGATCACGAGCACCGAAAGCCCGGACGCCGGACGGATACAGACCGACTATGACCTGGCGGGCAACACGATCCGGAGGATCACCTCGAAACTCGCCGCGCAGGGGCTGGCCATCGAGTACGACTACCAGTTCAACCGGATCGCCGGCATCCGGTACCCGGTGTTCCCGGGCAACAACGTCAGCTACACCTACGGAGTTCCGGGTGC
>JAEHDK010000025.1 GCA_016880465.1 Micromonosporaceae bacterium | reverse complement strand
CGTCCCGCCCGGCGCCGTCGCGTCCGGCACGGCCGACGGGGTACCCGGGCCAGTACCCGGAGGCCGCTGCGCGGCACTTCCGCTCCGCTCCGTCGTCGTGCCGCTCCCCGCCGCCGGACCACAGCTCGAGTACGGGCAGGCTCGCCGGTGAGCGCTCCAGAGCAGGCCGGCGGCGACCACCGCGACAGCGGCGACCACCGCGGCGACAATCCCGATCCGTGTCCTCGTCATCGGCTTCCTCCGGCTCAGGCGAGGGGTACGTCGGTCTGGACGGGGTCACCTCACGGTGATGGGCCGCGACCTGCGCGACGCCGTCGGGCCGACCCGCCGCTCAATGATCACCCTTCCCGGACGTAGACGCCCATCCATGAATGACGTGCGCCAGTTTTCTCGGACTCTTGACTTGCCGTCAATACCGCAGATCACTCAAGGGGTACACATTCGCCACCGCGGCATCGACCTGTAGCGGTCCTCATCGAGCCGCGGGCTGGTAGGTCAGCAGGACATTGCCGGAGCTGAAGGTCCGCGTATTCATCAGCCTCAGGCTGATTCTCTCGCCGGCGCTGCTGAACAAGGACCTGCCTTCGCCCAGAACAACAGGCATCACCATGATCCGCAGCTCGTCGACGAGCCCCAGCTCCAACAGGCTGACAGTCAGACTCGAGCTGCCCAGTACGGCGATGTCCTTGCCCGGTTGCCGCTTGAGCACGCTGATCTCGTCAGCGACATTGTCCTTGATGAGCCTCGTGTTGGCCCACTCGACCTGGTCGAGCGCTCGCGACACCACGATCTTGGAAAGGCTGTTCATTCGCGCCGCGACGCGTGGATCGTCCTCCTGCGCCGCACGGGTCGGCCAGTACGCCGCCATCCCCTGGTAGGTCACCCGTCCAAACAGCAGCACGTCGGCCTCATCGAGTTGCTGCACCGCGAACTCGTCGAACTCGTCGTCGACGACCGGCCAGTCGAACTCCTGATTCGGGCCCTCGTGGTATCCGTCGACAGTCGTCACCAGGAACGAGAAGATCTTCCTCATCGAATCTCCGCCATGTGCCCCACAGTATTCCCACTCCGCTCGAACGAGCCGACCCGAAACGTCGGCCCGCCCGCCCGCGCCGAACTCGTTGCCGCCGGACCCGGCTAGCTGCGGGTCGGCGTCCGGGCCATGCCCCGATCGGGGGGCGGGCCCATCGCTTCGATGAGGGTGGACAGCGGGGCGCAGGCGAATGCCGCCCGCGCGTCGCCGACCCCGTACGGCAACCACAGCGTCCCGTCGTGCAGCAGCCCGCCGCAGGAGTAGACGACGTTCGGTACGTAGCCGTCCTGCTCGCTGTCGTCAGGGGCGAGCAGGGCACCGGGCAACTCGGCGATGACGCGGTCCGGATGGTCGTGGTCCAGCAGCAGCGCGCCTATCGCGTACCGGCGCATCGGGCCCACCCCGTGGGTGAGCACGAGCCAACCGGCGTCGGTCTCGATCGGTGAACCGCAGTTGCCGACCTGGACGAGTTCCCACCCGTACCGTGGTCTGCGCAATGGCACGGGTGGCTGCCACCGGTGCCGCGCGTCGAGGGTGGTGAGGCCGAGGGTCTCGCCGTCGGAACGGCACAGGGCAAGGTACCGGCCGCGGACGGTGCGCGGGAACAGCGCGATCCCCTTGTTGCGGGCGCCCGGTCCGCGCATGGGGGTCACCTCGAAGCTGCGAAAGTCAGCGGTACTGAGCAGCCGTGCGGCGATGTGCCGGCCGTCGTACGCGGTATAGGTGGCGTAATAGCCGGCCTCGCCGTCGTCGGCGACGAACCTGACGAAGCGTGCGTCCTCCATCCCGTTGCTCTCCGGCGCGGTGGCGGGCCACAGCGTTCGCTGGTGCAGCGGGATGTCGGCGGGGAAGGTCACGGCATAGCTGTCGGCGACCGTACGCCGCAACTGCTCGACCGTCCGGTAGGCCGCCGGGCGGGTGAGGATGTCGCCGGGGATGCGCGCCAACGCCCGCTCGAACTCCTCGTCGTCGAAACGGGCCGGCAGCATCGCCAGCACGGTGGCGGAGACCTCATCATCACAATCCTGCTCGTCCAGTCCGGCGACGAGGAGATCCCGCCGGTGGCGCGCGCCGGTGCGGTCCCCAGTCCGCGGAGGGCCGTACCGGTCGGCCATGGTGAGGCGTGCCCCCGGCCCGACAACCGCGGTAGCGAAGCCGATCGACGACAGGTGCCCTTCGCCGATCTGGCGCAGGCTTATCACGACGCGACGCTGCCCAGTGTCCACGTTGGACTGATCGGGGTGCGCCACCATGGATGGGTTGCAGATCGCGGCCCCCTCTACCGCGTACTCGTGGCTGAAGTATGCGCCGATGAGCAGCCGCGCCATCGGCGACAGGGTGTCGCTGTCCGAGACGCGGTGCCGTATCAGCTCGTAGTGGTGCCGGAACGTCCCTTCCAGGTCGTGGTGCTGTCCTCGGAAGCGATCGAGCGTCTCCGTGAGCAGCCGCCGGGTCTCGTGGTCGTCGAGGCGTGCGATCCGGTCGACCAACGCCGCCGCGCGGGTACGCACGAGAGCCACGTCCTCGCCCGGTACGAAGAGCTTGACGATGACTCGACGGGGGTCCGGCAGGACGGTCAGGCTCAGCCGGGCGAGCCACTCCGGCGAGGTCACGACAGGCTCCTGTGGTGCTGCAGGGTGGACACCAGTGCGAGGGTGGACTCGGCGCCCTGGTTGAGGTTGGGCCCATGCGGTGTGAGGCCGTCGTAGCCGCCGCCGGTCGCCGGATCCCACATGGGTACGCCGATGTCGTTGCCGCCCTCGAACCACGCGACGGCCCGCCGTATCCCGCGGTTCCACCGCGGGTCCGCGGTCGCCGCGGCCGCGGTGGCGCAGGCGTCGGCGAGGGCGGCGACCTCGATCGGCTGCTGGTCGTACCGGGCACGCACGGTGCCGCGTTGCCAGCCCGACGCAGGAACGACCGAGAAATGGCCGTCCGTCACCTGCACGTCGCACAGCCAGGTCAACATCCGCAGGCCCGCCGCGACCGTCCCAGCCTCGCCGAGCAGCTCGCCCGCGGCGATAACGACCTCGGCGAAGGCGGCGTTGGCGTAGGTCAGCCGCGGCCATGGCCACGGCCAGTCGGCACCGTCGCCGGCGTCCCCGACGGCGGTGGCGGCGTCAGCCAGGAGCGACGCCGCGGCCGGGTTGTCCGGATCGCCGCGCAGGACCTCGGCCGCGCCGAGTCCGGCGAACGCCATCGCATGCGGTGCCGGTGACCGGTGGGACGCACCGAGCGTGAAGATGACCAGCGCCTCGTCGCGGATCCAGGGCGCGGGCGACCGGGCGGCAGCGGTCCCCAAGCCCCACAGCGCCCGGCCCCACCAGTCTCCCAGGCCGGGCTCGTCGGTCCAGGCACGCGCGTGGGACAGCCGGTTGTGAAACGCACCTGACCGGTTCTGCGCGTGAGCGAGAAAGGTCAGGTAGCAGTCCGCGAGCCGCAGCACGGCGGCGGACGGGTCGGGCTCGCGGCAGGCGATGACAAGTCCCCGGCCGACGTCGTCGGTACAGTAGCCGTGCTCGCGTCGCACGGTCGCGTGCCGCGCGTGCTCGAACAGGCCGGTGTCGTCGGTCAGCCGCGCCAGATGGGCGAAGCCGGCGGCCGGCGTCATCACACGGCGGCCGGCACTGCGGCGGGCGAGCGCGCCATGAGCAGGCGGCGGGCGAGCGACTCGTACCGTTCGGCGACGGTGGCCCAATGCACCGTCGGGGCCAGGGCACGCGTCCGTGCGGCGAGGCTCGCGGCCAGGTCGACCTCGGTGAGGATCCGGCGTACGGCGGCCGCGAGCGCCGCGGGATCCTTGTGCGGGACGAGGAGACCTGGTCCATCGGTAAGCACCTCGACAGCATGCGGGAATCGCGTCGCGACCACCGGGACACCGGCGGCTACCGCCTCGATGAGCACGCCGGACGTGACCTGCTCGCGCGAGTCGTACGGGAGCACCACCACGTCGGCGGAGCGGATCAACGCGCCCAGTGAGTTCTCGTCGCGGTAGATCGGGTCGTAGCGCACCGCGGTGGCGATACCGAGCTCCGCGCCAAGGCTGTACAGCCCCGCCCGGTACGCGTCGCCATGGAGTTCGAGCACTCGAGGGTGCGTTCTTCCGGCGACCGTGTATGTCGGAGCCGGGTCGAGATCCTGGAGGCGGGCGACCGCGCGCAATGCCCATTCGATGCCCTTGCCGGGACCGAGCAGTCCCCACGTGAGCAGATGCGGCCGCAGGTGCGGAACGACCGGGGTACCGGCGCGGTTGACAGCACCGTGCGGGATGACGTTGACCTTCGTGGGGTCAACCGCGTAGCCGACGAGCAGCCGGTCGCGGGCGGTGGCGGTCATCGTGACCACCGCACTCGCGACGGCGACGATCTGCTCCAGCAGTGACCTCTGCCGGGCGGTCGGGCTCGCCAACACCGTGTGCAGGATCACGATGCTGGGCACCGTGAGGCGTCGTACCAGCGGCAGGATGTCCTGGCCGTCAGGACCGGGGTAGATGCCGTACTCGTGCTGGATGATGGCGACGTCGAAGCCATTGAGTGCCGAGGCCGCCGCCCGCCACCCAGCCACGCTGCGCGCCGACCAGGTGTGCACGACCCCGGGTCCGGGGGTGTGGTCGTCATGGCGGGCGACGACCCGTACGACACAACCGGGTTCAGCGTCGACCGTAAGGTAGGCGACCAGCGCGGAGTTGAACGTGGCCAAGCCGCACTGGGTAGGCGGATGCGTACTGAGAAAGCCATAGCTGGGGGCCATTGGGTGCCCTTCGGTCATCGGCCGCCACCGCGCGTGCGGCGGCCAGCCTCACGCGATATTGGCGCCCACCAGCCAGCGTGTGTGGCGGGTGAACGAATCCGCAGGACCGTCCTCGAACAGGACCTGAAACTGCCGCGAACCTATGCCCGACCCGGCTGGGGCCCTGGCTCATCGACTATATCAGTGCCCGCTCCGAGCACGATCTGCCGATAGATCCGCATATAGTCGGCCACCATCCGGTCGGCGCCGAAGCGCCGCACGGCGCGGGCCCGGCAGCCGGCCCGGTCGATCGTCGCGAGGCGACCGACGGCATCGGCCGCCTGCTCGACGCCGAGAACCAGGAAGCCGGTCACGCCCTCGTCAACGACCTCCGGCATCGACCCTCGGCGGAACGCCACGACCGGAGTGCCGCAGATCATTGACTCGACGACCGACAATCCGAACGGCTCATCGAAGGCGATCGGGTGCAGCAGCGCCGCGCTGGCGCCGAGTACCTCGCCACGGCGCCGCGGACCGATCGGACCGAGGAACCTGACGCGCGCGCCGTCGACGTGTGGCGCCACCTTTTCGGTGAAGTACCCATCGTCCTGCACGATCCCGCAGATGGTCAGCTGGCGGCCGGCTCGTCGCGCGATCTCGATGGCCAGGTGCGTCCCCTTGTCCGGGTGTACCCGGCCGAGGGTGACCAGTCCGGGCCCGCCGTCGGCGGCGAACGGCAGACCGTCCACTGCGACGCCGTGGTACACGGTCGCGAGATAGTCCAGGCCCGCCGCCCGGTCGGCGTCGGAGATGGACACATAGGCGGACCGGGCGCGGGCATAGGCGGGCATGATCCCAGGACCCGAGAAACCGTGGACTGTGGTCAGCAGCGGGGCGTCGCAATGGTCGGCGAAGGCCAGCGGCAGCCAGTCCAGATGACTGTGCACGAGGTCGAACTCTGCAGATCGGGCCAGGGCGTGGGCGACGTGCATAGCCTCCCAGACGCGTCCATCCATCGTCGGATCCTCGGCGTATCCCCGCGGACACACCCCGTCCAGTACGGCGGACGTGACCGAGTCGAGCGTGGCGAACAGAGTCACGTCCACACCACGAGCCACCAGCCCGTCGGCGAGTAGGCCGGTCACCTGCTCCCACGGTCCGTAGTGGCGCGGCGGCGTACGCCACGCCACCGGCCCCAGCAGCGCAACCTTCACGGACAGCGGCCGAAGGCCACACCGGCAACGCAGGTCATGGCCGGCTCACCGAGGGCGGCGCAACGGCGCCCCGGCGGCGTGCAGGTGGCGCAGCGCCTGCCGGTACGAGTCCACCAGGCCGGCCTCGGTGTAGGCCACGCCGATCTGCGCGCAGTACTCCCGGACGATCGGCTGAGCGCGACGCAGGTTCGGGCTCGGCATGCTCGGGAAGAGGTGGTGTTCGATCTGATAGTTGAGCCCACCGAGCAGCACGTTGACAATGCGCCCGCCCTGGACGTTGCGCGAGGTCAGCACCTGGCGGCGCAGGAAGTCCAGCGGCTCGCTCTCGTCGGTGAGCATCTCCATCCCCTTGTGGTTCGGCGCGAACGTAGCGCCCAGGTAGACCCCGAACAGTCCCATGTGGACAGCCAGGAACACCGCGGCCTTACCGGGCGACAACACCAGGAAGATGGCGCCCAGATAGCCGGCCAGGTGCAGGAGCAGGAGCGTCGCTTCGGCCCACCGGTACCGCAACGAGGGCCGGCCCAGCGCCCGAATGCTGTTCACGTGCAGGCTCAGCCCTTCGAGGGTGAGCAGCGGGAAGAACAGGTACGCCTGCCAGCGGCCGATCGCCCGGACGATGCCCCGGCTCACCCGCGCCTGCCGCGTCGACCAGACCAGCACGTCCGGGGCGACATCCGGGTCGCGCTCCTCGTGGTTGGGGTTGGCGTGGTGCCGGGTGTGCTTGTCCATCCACCAGCCGTAGCTCATGCCGATGCCGAGGTTCCCGGCGAGTAGGCCGGCGATCGCCGTCGCGCGCCGGCTGCGGAAGACCTGCCGATGCGCGATGTCGTGCGACACGAGCGCGAGCTGCGCGAAGGCGATCGCCAGGTACGACGCGACGAGGAGCTGCCACCACGTGTCGCCGACCGCGACGAACGCCACCCAGCCCGCCACGTAGAGGCCGCCGACCAGCCCGATCCGGGCGAGGTAGTAGCCCGGCCGGCGCCGCATCAGGCCAGCTTGCGCGATGCGTCGGGACAGGCCCGCGAAGTCGCTTCCGCGGGCGGTCGGTGGGCTCACCGTTGCGGTCGGCATGCGCGACGACCTCTCGTGGCGGCCAGGTGTCGCGGTCGGACGCTCTGGATGACATCGAACTTCACACCAGAAACGGTAGGAAGCAGACGATCGAGGCGGCGTGACTCTGCGGCGCCGACTTGCGGCTAGTACTCAGGTATCGGCCGGCACCCGCGACCGGGACCTAAGGGGTACCGGAGACCGTCGCATCAGCCCGCGAGTCCGTTCTCGTAGGCGTACACGACGGCCTGCGTGCGGTCCCGCAGCCCGAGCTTGGCCAGCATGTTGCCGACGTGCGTCTTGACCGTCTGCTCGGCCAGCGTCAGCTCACCGGCGATCTCCGCGTTGGACAACCCGCGGGCCACCAGCCGCAGCACGTCCAGCTCCCGCGGGGTCAGCGTGGCAAGTACCTGAGGATTGGGGCGTTCGTGCCGGCGGCGCCGGGCGAAGTCGTCGATCAACCGCTGGGTGACCGACGGTGCCAGCAGCGCCTCGCCGCCGGCAACCACGCGTACTCCGGCGATCAGGTCGGCGCCGGATGCGTCCTTGAGGAGGAAGCCACTGGCGCCGACGCCGAGCGCCTCGTACACGTACTCGTCCAGGTCGAACGTCGTCAAGATCAGGACCCGGGGCCGGGGCGGCTCGCCGCCGACGATCTCCGCGGTGGCCGCGATGCCATCCAGCACCGGCATGCGCACGTCCATCACCACCACATCCGGCGATACCTGCCGGCACAGATCGACGGCGGCCCGTCCGTCGCCGGCCAGGCCCACCACCTCGATGTCCGGCGCGGCGGACAGCAGTGTCGCCAGCCCGTCCCGAATCATCACCTGGTCGTCGACGATCATCACCCGGATGGTCACGCTTGGACCCTACGCGCTCGAGGGTGCGGCTCAGGTCGGGCGCGGTGGATCGCCGTAGGGCAGGTCGGCGACGACCTCGAAGCCACCGTCCTCGCGCGGCCCGGTCGCCAGCTTGCCACCGAGCATCGCCACCCGTTCCCGCATCCCGACCAGCCCATGCCCGCCGCCGGACTGCGTCACCGGCGGCGGTTCCGAACCGTCGGCCGGGCCGTCGCCGGAGCCGTTGCCGGAACCGTCATCGGTAACCGCCACCCGCAGCCGCTGCCCGCCGTAGTTGATCGCCACCCGCACATGCGCCCCCGGCGCGTACCGCGCCGCATTGCTGAGCGCCTCCTGCACGATGCGGAACGCGGACAGGTCCACCCCGGCGGCGAGCGATCGGGGCACCCCGACAACCATCGGTTCGATGGACAGGCCCGACTGCCGGCCGGCGTCGATCAGTTCGTCGAGCCGGTCCAGCCCCGGCTGGGGTACCCGTTCGGGCAGCTCGTCGCCGTTGCGCAGCAGGCCGACGACCCGACGGGTCTCGGCGAGCGCCTCCCGCGCGGCGCCCCGGATCGCCGTGAGGGTCTCCTGAGCCGCTGGCGGCAGGTCGGGGATCTTCAGCGGCGCGGCCTCGGCCTGAATCGCGATCATGGACATGTGGTGAGCCACCACGTCATGCAGCTCCCGTGCGATCCGGCTCCGCTCCTCCAGCACGGCCTGCCGGGCAAGGTCCTGCCGGCGCAGCTCCTCCTGCTCGGCGAGCCGGGCTTCGGCAGTACGCCGGCCGAGGATGGCGTCGCCGAGTACCAGCACCAGGGCCACCACGCCACACAGGATCAGCACGAGCCACGGCGGCGTGCGCACCACCGGCACGGCCGGCACCAGCATGAGCAGGGCGGTGACCAGGCCCACACCGACGACCGTGGGCCGCCCGTACGATGCCGCGACCTGGAACAGCACCACCGTCATGGCCAGGCACCCGCCCACCGGCCAGGGCCACAGCGGGGCATACTGGTACACCGCGATCACGCCGGCCAACTGGCCGAGCACCATGATCCGCCAAGCGACCAGCGGCCGGCGTACCGCAAGCAGCAGGGGTACGCACTGCGCCACGCCGATCAACGTGCCCAGAACCGAGGACACCTTGTCGCCGACGATCAGCTCGGCCACCGTGCTGGCGGTCGCACCGGCGGCGAGCACCGCCCAGACAATGCTCACCACCAGGCGCAGCCGGCTCGGCCGGGCCGGCCATGGCCATGCTGGACCGACCGTGACCGGCGGGCGTACGGCGGCGTCGAGCACCGCGTTGCACGCCTGTATCGCCAGGCGCACACCCGGGAACTCGACAAGGTTCACCGGACAAAGGTACCCATGGCTGGGCCAGTCCGGATGCGCGCGGCCGCCGCATCTGTCCACTGTGGAGGGAAGCGACGCCGGCAACGTGGACGCTCGCCGTTGCGGCTCGCCGTTGCGGCTCGACGCCGGTCGACTAGGCTATAGTCGCGGTCATCGCCAGCACGCTGCTCGTTCAGACCATGCGCCATCTCGACGTCACGTAGTGAGGATCAGCATGTCTGACAAGTCCCCGCAAAAAGGTAACACGAAGAAGCAGGGCAAGACGCTGAAGGAAAAGCGGGCCGCGAAAAAGATCAAGAAAGCCGACAAGCAGTCGCCGTTCCTGCCGCCCGGCCACTGACCAACGGCACCGGCTCGGCCACCTCGACTACGGGATCATGCAAGGGACGGACTGCGCTGCACCGCCGTCGGGGAGCAGCTAACTCGGACCAGCCCCCTGCGCCTGGCGGGCCCGGGCCGGGCCGGGCCAGGCTGGCGCCAATCGGACGCGTCAGGCGACGTCGCCCGGGGTGAACTCCCGCGGCTCGACGAGCACCATCCAGTTGCCCGAGTTGTCGCGGATCACGGCCTCCACGCCGTACGGCCGCTCCTCCGGAGTCTGGATGAACTCCACGCCCTTGGCCCGCAGGTCCTCGTACGTCTTCCGGCAGTCGTCCACGTTCACCCCGATGCCGAACATGCCGCCCTCGTCCAGGGCCCGGTTGATCGCGGCCACCATGTCGGGCGAGATCGGCGGGCCGGGGACGGTGAGGTGAACCTGTAGCTCAGGCTGGCTCGGCTGCATCACGGTGCACCACCGGTAGCCGTCGCCCAGAGTGAGGTCGGTGTGCTCGGCGAAACCCAGCACGTCGACGTAGAACGCCTTGGACGCGTCGACGTCCTTGACGAACACGCTGGCGATGGAAATGTTGGTAATCATGCAACCAGGCTAGGAACCGGCGGGAGGCGGTGGCTTCTCCTGGGTTGCGCACCCGCGTCGCTCGGCCAGCCCCCACATGAACACGAAGCACCCCGGGATGCGTGGCGCGCCGTTAGCGGCCCACCGCCGCTGGAACTCGCTCGGCGTCTCCCCTACGAGCTCCCGGAACCGGCTACTGAAGGAGCCGAGGCTGGAGAAGCCGACGGCGTGGCACACCTCGGTGACGGTGAGGTTGGTGGCGCGCAGGAGGTCCTGCGCGCGTTCTACCCGCCGCCGGGACAGGTGGGCCGCGGGCGACACGCCATACGCGGCGGTGAACAGCCGTTGGAAGTGAAACTTGCTGATGCCCGCGACCGCGGCGAGCGCCTCGAGGTCCAGCGGCTCGGCGTAGTGGCGGTCGGCATGGTCGCGGGCCCGGCGCAGGTGTACCAGCAGGTCGCCCGGGACCCGGCGGGGCGGGGCACTCACCGCGCCAGTCTAGGCCGGCCAGGCCCTGGCCTCAGGCCGGACCGGGGCCCGGGGACCGGCGCCGTACGTCGCGCAACACACGTCCGGCGACGTCGAGCATCAGCTCGTACCGGTGCACGAATGCGTCCGGCCCAAGGGGCCCACGTACGTGCCCGGCGGATGGTCCAGCTCCACCAGCTGTCCACTATGGACGTCAAGCCGCGCCCGCCGGCGACCTGGGTCGCCGCCCAGAACGTCGGAGCCCGGAACCGTTGCCGCCAGTCCGCCTGGCCCGGTGCGCTCACGGCAGCCTCCAGCAATTGAGAGACCTCGATCGGTGTGGTCGAGCATAGTACGGCGCCGGCCCCGGGGGCCTACGGGCAGTTGCCCACCCGGTGTGGCGCGTCATACAACTGAGCAGTTGTCCAACTGCTCAGTTGTGCATAGAGTCGACGGCGTGGCGGTCATCGAAACCGACGAGCTCAGCCTGGTGTTCTCGGCTCTGGCCGATCCCACCCGGCGGGCCATCCTCGAGCGCCTGGCGCGCGGCAACGCGACGGTGAACCAGCTCGCCGAACCGTTCGCGATGACACAGCAGGCGGTCTCCAAGCACCTCAAGGTGCTCGAGAAGGCTCGCCTCATCTCGCGGATGCGACAGGCGCAGGCGCGCCCCTGCGCGCTGGACACCGTCCGGCTCGACGCCGCCGCCGGCTGGATCGCGGAACATCGACAGGTCTGGGCCGATCGCTACGACCGGCTCGACGAGCACCTTGCGGTGCTGCGACGGAGGGGCCAGACACATGAGTGAGACCGGTGAGCTGATCTACACGCGCATCCACGACGCCCCGCCCGAGCTGCTCTTCGACTGCATGACCACGCCGGAGCACCTCACCCACTTCTGGGGTCCCAGGGGTACGACCACGCCGATCGACAACATCACCATCGACCTGCGGCCGGGTGGTGTCTTCGAAACGACGATGGTCAGCGACGCCGACGGCACCACGTACCCCATGCGGGCCACGTACGTCGAGGTGCGGCGGCCGGATCGGCTGGTGTGGCTCGAGTCCGACGTCGAGGGCGGCATGCGGACCACGATCACCTTCACCGCCCTCGGCGGCGGTCGCACCGAGGTGGTCACCCACCAGACCAATGTGCCGCAGGCGTACCTGAGCCCGCAGGCGCGGGCCGGCTTCCAGACCAGCCTGGACCGCTTCGCCGACTACCTGGACACGCTGAATAACCGAGCAGGACTAGGGGGTACGTGATGGCCACGGTCAGCTCCGCCGACGGGACCGCGATCGCCTACGAGCGCGCCGGCAGCGGTCCCGCCGTCGTCCTCGTCGACGGGGCGATGTGCTATCGGAGCTCGGGTCCGATGCGCCCGCTCGCGGCGCTGCTCAAGGAGCACTTTACCGTCTACGCGTACGATCGGCGCGGCCGCGGGGAGAGCGGGGACACCAAGCCCTTCGCGGTCGCCCGGGAGATCGAAGACCTCCGGGCGCTCATCGCGGAGGCCGGCGGTGCGGCGCACGTCTACGCGATCTCGTCGGGCGTCGCGCTCACCATGGCGGCCGCGGCCGCCGGCGCGCCGATCACCAGGATGGCGCTCTACGAGCCGCCGTTCCTCGCCGAGACCGGCGGCGGGGCGGGGATGAAGGAGTACCGCGGACGGCTGCACGAGCTCCTGGACGCCGGTCGCAACGGGGACGCAGTGGCCCTGTTCATGACGTACGTCGGGATGCCGCCCGAGACTGTCGACGGGATGCGAACGCAGCCGTTCTGGCCCGTGTTCGAGGCGGTCGCACCGACCCTGGCCTACGACGCCGAGGTGCTCGGCGACGGCGCGGTGCCGCGGGACTGGGCCGCGAAGGTCGCCGTACCGACGCTGCTGCTGGACGGCGGAGCCAGCCCGGACAGCCTGCGCGGTGCGGCGAAGGCCGCGGCGGACGCCATTCCTGCAGCCCGGTACGCCACCCTCGAGGAGCAGACCCACGATGTCGCGCCCGGCGTGCTCGCGCCGGTGCTCGCGGAGTTCTTCAGCAGCCGAACATAAGGGCGGGGGCGGGCGGGCACTACCATAGTTGTTCTTTGCACTACCATGGTATGGTGCCTCGTGGCGAACCGCCGGGATGAGCTGCTCGACGCCGCGATCTCCATCCTCGGGGAGCGCGGGGCGCACGGGGTCACCCACCGCACCGTCGACGCCGCCGCAGGCGTGCCAGCCGGTTCCACGTCCAACTACTTCCGCACCCGGGACGCGCTGCTGAACGCCGTCGTAGAGCGCTTCGCAGCTCGGGAGCGCGCGAACTGGGACGACATCGCCGCCGAGCTGGCTCCCGCCAACCGCACCGAGCTGGTTCAGGCGCTGGCCACGTACGTGCTCGACGCCACAGGTCCACATCGGACACTGACCTTGGCCCGGTACGCCATTCTCGTCGAGGCCGCCAATCACCCGGCATTGCGCGAGCAACTGCTCGCCAGCGGCGCCCGGGTCCGCGCCTGGTTCATCAACTGGATGCGGATCGCCGGCTCGACCGACCCCGACCGGGACGCCCCCATCGTCATGAACTACGCCGCCGGCCTGGTGCTACACCAGCTCGCCTACCCCGATCCGGCGTTCGACCCGGCCGCACCGCTTACCACCCTGATCGAAGCCCTGATCCACAGCGCGAAGACCAAGCCCGAAGCCGGAGCTCGGCCCGGCGCGAGCGCCGGCCGCCGCACCGCCGGATCACGGAGGTAACCATGGACCCCGAGGATGTTTGGTCGGCAATCGACGCCGAGCGGCTGAGCCTGGCCGATCTGCTCGACCAGTTGTCTGCGGACGAGTGGCGGCAGCCGTCGCTGTGCGAAGGCTGGACGGTACGCGATGTTGCCGGGCACCTGGCGTGGCAGCGGCAGATCAGGATCTCCACGGCGGCGATCGTCGGCATGATCAGGGCACGCGGCAACCTACACCGGGCGATCCACGACGCCGCCTGCCGGTACGGGGCACGCCCGACCGGGCAGCTCGTCGCCGAGATCCGCGCCATCGTCGGATCACGCCGGCCCGTGCCGGGAGTCACGTACCTGGAGACGCTCATCGACATCCTGGTGCACGGCCAAGACATCGCCATCCCGCTGAGGCGCCGGCACGACCTGCCGCCGGCCGCGGCGGCCACCGCCGCCACCCGCATCTGGTCGAAACCATCCCTGTTCCGGGCGACGAGAAAACTGCACGGGCTCCGGTTCACCGCCACCGACCTGGACTGGACCGTCGGCGACGGCCCGGAGATCCGCGGACCGATCGAGGCGATCCTGCTGCTGCTCACCGGTCGACCCGCTGCCGTTCCCCGGCTCACCGGCGACGGTACAGCTTCGCTGGCCACCCGCCTGTCGGCAGCTGCGCGCTAGCGCATCGCCGGCCCGGGCACCGGCCTACCCGGCAGGGAAGTCGCGGACCGTGCCGCCGCGCCAAGCCACCGACCGGTGTGCCCGGCCGGGCGGCCGGCCTGACCGGGATGATGGGTGTCATGGATCTGTTGCGGTCTGTCATCGAGGAACTGGCTTCGATCCCACGGCTGCCGACATCGGACGGCGAGCGTACGGCGGCCTACCTGATCCGCGACCGGCTGGCCGGTTACGGCTGCCGTGCTGTGGTGGAGGAGGTCAGCGCCTACCGGTCGTACGCGTGGCCGATCGGCGTGCTCAGCGCCGTGGGGGTGGGCTCGGCGGTGGCGGGCCTGCGGGGCCACCGGGCGTGGGGCGCGATCGGGGGCGCCGTGGCGGCGGCGGGCATCGTCGACGACATCACCGGTGGAGCGATGATGTGCCGGCGGGTCGCGATGCGCCCGCGTACCGCGTACAACGTGGTCGCCGAAACCGGTGACCTGGCGTCGAACCGCACCCTCGTCGTGCTCGTGCACCACGACGCCGCCCCGTCGGGGTACGTATTCGACCAGTCCGTAACGCAGTGGCTTGCCGACCACAGGCCGGACATCATCGAGGCGATGAAGAGCAACCCACCACTGTGGTGGCCGGCGATAGCCGGGCCGGCGCTGGTGGCGCTCGGCAGCGCGACCGGCAGCCGGTGGTTGCGCTGGCTGGGCCTGATCGGATCGCTCGGCTCGCTCGCGGCCATGATCGACATCGGTCGCCGGCCCGCGGTCCCGGGTGCGAACGACAACCTCAGCGGCGTCGCGGCGATGGTGGCGCTCGCCGACCGGCTGGCCCACGATCCGGTGCGTGGGCTACGGGTGCTGTTGGTGTCCGCGGGCGCCGAGGAGGCGCTGCAGGAGGGCATCCGGGGATTCGCCCGACAACACTTCGGCCGCCTTCCCGTCGCATCCACCTGGTTTCTCAACCTCGACACGGTCGGCTCGGGGCGGCTCGTGCTGCTCGAGGGCGAGGGCCCGGTACGCATGCACGACTACGACGCCACCTTCAAGGACGTGGTCGCCCAGTGTGGGATCGACCACGACATCCCGCTGCTGCGCGGGCTCCGCTCGCGGAACAGCACCGACGGGGCGGTCCCGCGCCGGCACGGGTACCCGACCGCGACGGTGGTTTCGGTCGACGGCCGCAAGCTGCTACCGCACTACCATCTGGACTCCGACCTCCCCGAGCACGTCGACTACGGCTGTGTCGCCAATGCCGCCCGGCTCGCCGAGGCCGTCGCCCGTACGCTCGCCACTGCTTAGCACGGGGCACGACGACGTGGTTCTAGTCTTGTTCGGCATGGCGTTCGGCGGGCACCGTGGCCGTCACGTCCGCGCAGCGCCGGGATGGCTGCCCTGCTAGGCCCCCAGGAACTTCAGCAGCTCGTACACGACGAAGACCGGCCACACCAACGCCTTGAGAGTGCCAAGGACGCCGGCCCAGAACCCGTCCGCGTGCCCGATGTAGTAGACCAACGCGCCGATCAGGCCGAGACCGTAGACGGCGTCTCCCCCACCGGTGCCGCGCCTGGACCCTCCCGTCCGATCTTTCCCATCCATGTCGCCCTCCTTCTCGGTATGCAGGATATTGCAGCAACACCGCGCGTCATGCCCGGCGTCGTACGACCATCCGCAGGCCACCCTTCGGACGCAGGGTGGCGTCGCCGGCGGGTACCACCCGCTGTCCGGGCACGAGCTCCAGCCGCAGCCGGGGCACCATCGTCGCGAGCACCAGTGCCATCTCGGTCTCGGCGAACCGGTTGCCCACGCACGTACGCGGCCCGTCGCCGAACGGCAGGTACGCCGGCCGGGGCACCTCGTCCCCGAACCGCTCCGGGCGGAACCGGTCGGGCTCGGCCCACCATGTCACGTCGCGGTGCACCACCCACGGGCTGAACATCACGATCGTCCCCCGCCGTACGAGGTAGCCGCCCAGCTCGATGTCGTCGATCGGCTGGCGGTCGAAGAGCCATCCGGGCGGGAATAGTCGTAGCGTCTCCTGGACGACCTGCCCGAGCCAGGGCATCGAGGCGAGGTCGGCGACGGTGGCCGGCCGGTCGCCCAGCACGGTGACCACCTCGGCGTGCAGCCGCTCCTCGACCTCGGGGTGCTCGGCGAGCAGATAACCGGCCCAAGCCAGGGCGGACGCGCTGGTCTCGTGCCCGGCGAAGAAGAGGGTCAGCAGCTCGTCGCGGATCTCGGCATCGGTCAGCCGCGCCCCGCGGTCGTCGTCGCTCGCCCGGATCAGCACGGAGAGCAGGTCACCGGCGTCGACCCCGCGGTCGCGCCGCCGGCGGATCAGCTCGTACGCGACGGCGTCCATGCGCCGTACGCTGTGCCGGCGAAACCGGTGGGCGCGGGTCGGCAACCACGCCGGCAGCAGCGCCGCGCCGCGTACGGCGAGGTTGAGCGAGTACGCGAACCCGCGCATCGCCTCGACCACATCCGCCGCCAGGTCGTCCACGGTGAACAGTGCGGCGGAGACGATCCGTAGCGTCAGGTCGGCCAGCTCGGCGGTGAGCTCGATCTCGGCCCCGTCGGCCCAGGAGTCAAGGCAGCGCACCGCCTCGGCGACCATGATCCCGCCGTACCCGTTGATGCGCCGGGTGTGCAGCGCGGGCTGCACCAGGCGGCGGTGCCTGCGATGCTCGGCGCCCTCCAAGGTGATAAGGCCGTTGCCGAGGTGCCCGCCGATGAGTTCCCCGGTGCGGGTCGACTTGCGGAAGGCCGACGCCCGCTTGGTCAGCATGTCGTGCACGAGCAGCGGGTCGGCCACGAGGAGCATCGGCACCGGACCGACCCGCAACCGGGAGATCGGGCCGTACTCGCGGGCCATGGCGAGCAGGAGCCCGGGCATGTCCCGCCGCACGTCGGCCAGGTTGCCCAGCAACAGACGGCCGCGCGGGCCGGGCAGTCGTCTCCTTCGGGTGGCCGCAACCGTCACGGGCCAAGCGTGGCGAGCCGGCATGGTGGCCGTCAATGCCGCGGTCGCGCGTGGTGTGCTGGTGGTCACGATTCGCCCGGTGGCCGTTGTGCTCAGGTGGCTGGCCTGCGCGAAGATTGACCAGATCGACCGGATTGCGGCGGAACCCCCGGCCGCAACCGGGCGGCGCAGGACTCAACCCATAATGGAAGCCCACGACCCCCGGAGGTTTAGGTGGCAGCGCGACTCGTTCTGGGCCTGGCCCTCACGGCAGTGGCGTTCGTGCTGGCGGGTCGGCGGGTGCTCATGCTCTACCGGCTGGCGCGCGCTGGGCAGCCGGTGGAGCCGGACCGCACCCGCGAGGTGGGCACGCGCCTGTGGGCCGTCGTGACCGAGGTGTTCGGGCAGCGCAAGCTGCTGAAGTGGAGCCTGCCCGGAGCCGCGCACTTCGCGGTGTTCTGGGGATTCGTGATTCTCGGCGCCACGATCGTCGAGGGCTACGGTGCGCTGTTCCAGCGCGACTTTCACATCCCGCTCATCGGTACGCAAACGTGGTTGGGTTTCGTCGAGGATTTCTTCATCGTCGCGGTACTGGCCGGCCTCGTCGCGTTCAGCGTGCTCCGGTTGCGCCAGAATCCGCGCCGCACGGGGCGTACGTCACGGTTCTTCGGATCGCACCTGGGCGCGGCCTGGCTCGTGCTGTTCATGATCTTCAATGTGATGTGGACGCTGCTGCTCTACCGCGGCGCGCAGATCAACACGGGCAACTTTCCGTTCCCGCATGGCGCATTCGCCTCCCAGGCGGCCGGCCACCTGCTGGCGCCGGCCGGGCGCAGCGCGAACGACGTCCTGGAGTCGGTGGGCATCCTCGGCTCGCTGGGCGTCGTACTGACCTTCCTCGTGATCGTCGTGTACTCCAAGCACCTGCACATCGGCCTGGCCCCCATAAATGTTGCCCTCTCCCGCCGCCCGCGCGGCCTGGGGGCGCTGCTGCCGGTGTACTCGGGCGGCAAGGCGGTCGACTTCGAGGACCCGGGTGAGGACGACAAGATCGGCCGTGGCGCCATCGAGGATTTCACCTGGAAGGGTCTGCTGGACTTCGCCACGTGTACCGAATGCGGCCGCTGCCAGTCGCAGTGCCCGGCCTGGCACACCGGGAAGCCACTCAGCCCGAAGCTGCTGATCATGAACCTGCGCGACCACGCCCTGGCCAAGGCCCCGTACCTGCTCGCCGCCTCCGACGAGCAGCGGGCGCTGCTGGGCAAGGACGTCCTCGCCGAGGCAGGGCGGCCGCTGGTCGGCCCGGCCGACGCCGGTGGCGTCATCGACCCCGATGTCCTGTGGTCGTGCGTCACCTGTGGTGCGTGTGTGGAGCAGTGCCCGGTCGACATCGAGCACGTCGACCACATCGTGGACATGCGGCGCTACCAGGTGCTGATCGAGTCGCAGTTTCCGAAGGAAGCCCACACCATGCTGCGCAACCTGGAACGCGCCGGCGATCCATGGGGGCGCGGCGCGCAGGCCCGTACGGAGTGGACGGCCGGGCTGCCGTTCGAGGTGCGCGTGCTCGGCAACGACGGCCAGGATCGCCTGCCCGACGACGTCGAGTACCTGCTCTGGGTCGGCTGCGCGGGTTCGCTGGACGACAACGCCCGCAGGACCACCCGGGCCCTGGCCGAACTGCTGCACGAAGCCGGTGTCGAGTTCATGGTGCTTGGCGGCGGGGAGACGTGCACCGGCGACCCGGCGCGTCGGCTCGGCCAGGAGTTCCTGTTCCAGGCGCTGGCGAAGCAGAACGTGGCGACGCTCAATGCCGCGGGAGCCAGGAAGATCGTGGTGACCTGCGCCCACTGTTTCAACGCGCTCGCCAACGAGTACCCCCAACTCGGTGGTGTCTACGAGGTCGTACACCATACGCAGTTGCTGGCCCGGCTCGTCGCGGACGGCCGGCTCGTCCCGGCCCACGAGGTGGACGCGTCGGTCACCTACCACGACCCCTGCTACCTCGGCCGGCACAACCGGGTGTTCAGCCCGCCGCGGGAGATCCTCGGCAGCGTGCCCGGTTTGCGGTTCACCGAGATGCCACGCAACCGCGAGACGTCGTTCTGCTGCGGGGCGGGCGGCGCTCGCATGTGGATGGAGGAGTCGATCGGCACCCGCATCAACGAGACCCGCACCGACGAGGCGCTCGGCACCGGAGCGGACCTCGTCGCCGCGGCCTGCCCGTACTGCATCGTCATGCTCACCGACGGCGTCGCCACCCGCAAGCAGCAAGGCAAGGCGGCCGACGCGGTTCGGGTCGCCGACGTCTCGGACGTACTGCTGCGGTCCGTCCGAGGGTCAGCCGACTAGCGGACCCCCGCCCGGGTGATATCCGTCCGGACCGCCACCCGGCAGACCGTCACGGGGCTTATGGAACTCGATGCCGAGACCGGGGTACAGCTGGTCGTCGTACGCCCACACCGGCCTTCTTCCCGCGGGCCTGCGGATCGTGTTCTGTCTGTCCTCACCGGTCAGTTCCCGTGGCCTGCGCGGGTTCTCCGTCGGCGGACTGTTGGGCGGGCAACAACGCACGCAGCGCGGCGAGGTAGCGCTCGAACGCCTCTCGTCCGGTCGGGGTCAGGGCCACGAGCGTGACCGGCGAGCGCAGCCGGAATGTCTTCGTGATTGCGATGTACCGCGCCTCCGCCAGCTTGCGGAGGTGGATCGACAGGTTGCCGGCCGTCATGTCGAGCAGCTGACGCAGTCGCGGGAACGCGATCTCGTCGTCCGAGCCCAGCGTCGCCAACGCGACCATCACGCGCAGCCGGGCCTGGGCATGGATGACAGGGTCGAGGTCCGTGCTCATCGACGGCGTCGCCCGGCGGTCCAGGCGGCGAGCAGCGCGAAGCCACCGCCGCCGGCCAGCGACAGGACCAGGAAGTTCGCGGGTACGCCCGCGAGCACCGCAGCTGCCGCGGACGTACGGGAGACGACCCGCCCCGCCCCGTACGCAAGGTACGCAGCGCCGAACCCGACGGACCAGGCGATCGCCCACGCGGCGTTGAGCAGCGCGGGGTCGAACGTGACCCGCCGCGCAACCCGCTGCCGCTGCGCGTCGACGACGCCGAGCGCAGCGGCCGCATCCAGCGCTACGTCATCTCGATCCACGCAAACTAGTTTGTCCTCTAAACCTACCGGTCACAACCCCCGGCAGCGGGCAGACTGGGGTGGTGGCCGAGCTGACTCACCCACCCCGGAACCCGGCGAGCCCGTTCGCTTCGTTCAAGGGTCACCACACCGCCGTACGGGTGAGCGACTACGAAGAAGCGAAGAACTGGTACACCGAGAAGCTCGACTTCCGCGTGGTTCAGGAATGGCCGTGGGGTGGGTTCCAGGTCGCGTACCTTGCCCCGCCCACCGACGACGGTTTCCATGTCGAGATCATCGGTGGCGGCGTGCCGCGGCCGAAGACCGCCTACACCGAGGGCCTCGACAGCTTGAAGGATGCCGGCTACCACCATTTCTGCCTACGGGTGGCCAACGTCGACGAGGCGCTCGCCGAGCTCCGCCGCCGCGGCGTCACCAGCCTTGGCGAGCCCTTCGAGATCAAGGAAATCGACAGCCGTCTTGCCCTCCTCGCCGACCCGTGGGGCAACATCGTCGAGCTGTCCCAGCCACTACGCTGACGCGGTCGTTCGATTGGCCGGGTGGCTTCGGCCCTATTGACCACCAGCGTGCAGAGTCCGCGGCCCTTGACCAACGAGGGCACGTTGTGCATCCACGAGTTGTTGGAGCGCAGGTGCCGGCGCCCGACGACGACGAACTCCCGGTCGCCGGCCGGCGCGGGCGCCTCGGCCAGCCGCCGTACCTCGGCGACGACCGGCTCCGGACACAGCTCGACCTTCCCCCACCGGGTGCGGAGCGCCTGCGGCAGCCGCGGCTGCAGCGGGCCCAGGTCGAGGCCGTGTGGGTGGTCGCGCAGCCGAGCCAGCGACAGCCCGCCGGGCGCCCGGCCGAACCAGTCGCCGTACGGTCCCGTACGCAGCCGCAGATCCAGGATGCCGGCGGCGAGAAGTTGGCGACGTTGCGTACCGAGAAGTTGTAGAAGCCCAGGTCGTAGCGTGCTTGCCGGCTCGGCGGCGGTGGCCGGAGGAGGACGTCGGCATGGCGCGTGGTCTCGTTGACCTACGGGTCGACGCAGACCACGAAGTCCAGCCCGGCGATCGCCCGGTCCAGCCGGTCGGCGTTGGGCACCGACACCACCGGGTTGCCGGCGACCGTGACGAGCGCCCGGACCTGACCCGGGCCCGGCGTCTCGATCTCGTCGGCCAGCGTGACCGCCGGCAGCCCGCCAAGGACCACGGGCAGCCCGCGGACCCGGCTGCGCCAGCGGCCGCCTGACGCACCGGCGCGGCGTCCGGGAGGATGTGTGGTCGGGTTCCACCGGGCCGACCACACATCCTCCCGACATCGTGCCGAGACCTCGCCGTCCGATCGATCCTCCGTCGACGAGTGCCTACCGTGCCTCGGTATGCGACGTACACACATTCCTGCCATCGTCATCTTCGGCTGCGTACTGATCGCCGGTGCGGGCTGCAACGGCTCGTCCGGCGCGGTCGGCCAGGCACCGGACGGACCCGCCGCGACCACTCCGCCGGCCGCCACCGGAGAACCCAACCAGGGCGGTACGCCCGCGGCGACCAAGCCCCAGTCCACCAAGACCCAGCAACCGCCGCCCCCACCTTCCTGGCCGACGCCCGAGGACTGCATCTCGTACAACGCGGCGAACCTCACCGTCCACTACGAAGCGGGGATCTACGCGGTCAACGACGGCGCCAAGACCGTGCTGCGCGTGCCCGGCGGCCCCGGCGAGAACGTCGGCCAGAAGGGCCTCGCGCTGGCGCAGCGGTACCGCAAGCACTGCTTCCTCGGGCGTACGAACACCCGCGAGGACAAGAACTCGTACGTATTCGACTACTGGCGCGACGCGTCCGGCATGACGCCCACCATCGCCGACCAGGAGGACGACTGCTCGGGGTACAACCGCAGCAACCTCACCGTCGAGGACATGGGTAGCGGGCACGGCTGGCGGGTCAAGGACCACGACCACGTGCTGCACGTGTTCGACAACGAGTCCGACGCGCGCAACGGCAAGCTGGTCCTGTCGAAGTACAGCAAGATCTGCTTCCTCGGCAACAGTGGCGACGACGACCCGGACCTCGTGTCCTACTCGTTGTGACGCCGGCCGCGCACCACCCGCAGGGCCGCACGACGCATCTCGTGGTGCTCCGCGTCATGCTGGAGTCGGCTCGCCAAGTTCGCTGGGTTGCCGGGTGTCTACCTCGGAGGGCGGCGGCCGCCGGTGCCGTCCGATCGCCAGTAGGCCCCGGAGATCCCGGCCCTTCACCAGCCACGAAGCACCGAATGCCCAGATCGAAATCACTTCGCCAAGGTAGAGCGGAGTAAGTTCCCAGATGGTGATCTTCAGCAGGTCGCCTACGATGACCCAGACGACCGCTGCCACGATCACCCATCCGCAGACTTTCTGGAAGTTCGCCATCCTGGCATTGCGCTCGTGCTCCTTCTCGCGGTGAGCGAACAAGAAGGCGATGCGCGCCAGGCTGAGGATAAAGATCACCGCGCAGGAAACGTGAATCCTGGCGGTGAGGGCCTCGCCGAGCTGCTGCTGTACGGGTGAGCATCCATCGGGCATCGGCGTGGCACCACACCTGGGCGCGCCCGGTGATACGCTCGGCCGCCAGGTGGGAAAGAAGACGACTCCGAGTACCGCCACTCCGGCCACGAGGCTGTACCAGAAATCCTTGGTTTTGGTAAGCCCGGACAGGTACGTGACCAGCAGGAACCCGGTAACGCACAGGCTCGCGACGAATATGTCCTGCATCGAGGTGTGGTAATAGGCACTTATCGAGCCCCGGACATGCACACCGCCTCGGAGAAAGTAAGCCTCGCCGACTATGAAGGCTAATGGCAGAAAAATCCCGATGACGCCGACCATCGTACGGGTCAAGAGGTAGGACTCGACGTAGAGGACGGCTGGGTCGGACTTGTCGGCCATGTCAGCTGGCCGGGGAAACGTGTCATTGGTCAACATGCCCTTGGTTCCTCCCGTTCTGGAGAGCCTTGGTGCAACCCGGGTAGGACCGTCAGTGCCGATGCCGCGACGGGGCCACCCAGCGCGCGGCGGGCAACTGAGCCGGTCGGTTCCCCAGACCTGTGCAACTGGCTAGCGACCGATCCACCAGAGTTGCGTGGCGTCAACCTACGCTGGGCGCTCGCACAATTGGGCCCGCCGGTAATCAAGTTCTCGACAGTAACCAATGGTCGACAAAGGCGTATCAGAGCGCCCCGCGGTCACTCGGGACCAGCTGATCACCGCCATGAACGAGCGCGGTCGCCGCGACCGCCCCGGACAGCCCGTCATCGACCCGGAACTCAGTCAGGAGCGGGAGGCAGTTGTACAGTCGCAGCTCGACGTCGGCGGTGGCGGGCCGCTCTGGGCCGGCCACCGACCCTACCTGATCCGCTTCAGGCTACCCGCATGGATCGTCGCCGCACAGGTTGAGGCAGTTCAGCTCGCCGTTCTCGATGCAGCATACGAGCGCCGCGAGCAGTCGATCACCAAGCTTGTTGAACATGCTGTCCTCCTAGGGTTAGGCGCGGCCAGCTGCCATCGTCTGCGCTCGATACTGGGTAAAGGTTGCGGGCACCTTGTCGGCCTTGCCGACCTGGCGAGCGCGGGGCGGCGGAGGCGGTCAACTCTCCCGGACGTAGGTCACCTCGAAGTCGAGGCTCCAGGTCACGTCGTCCGTCGACAACTCCCAACGCGCGTCGACGGTGCGACCGTCCGCGCCCACCGTACCGGTGAAGCGCTGGTTGAATCCGGGCGCACTGCGCCACATCCGCCACACGCCGTCGGCCAACGTCATCCGGTACACCCGGTGTACGCCGCGCGCGTCGGCGTAGAGCATGGTGAACTCGTCGGCGGAGTCGTCGAGCCCGATCACGGCCGTCATCGGGAAGGGCGCATTGTCCCGCCACTGTTTCGGCGCCGTGTCAGGTATCGTGTCGACATCGGAGACCTGGTGCAGATATGCACCGTTCTCCTGCCACGCGAACTCGGTCCAAGCGGTGCCGAGCCCGGGCACCTTCGGCCGTACCGTCCACCGCCCTACGAGTACGTCGAGCCGGGCGAGTGCTGGGTGCCGTTCGGCCATGGCGGTGCCTCCTTACCCCATTTGCACCGTACCCAGAGCCGGGGGCGGCTACCCGCACACCTGGATGTACGGGTTCCGGGTGCCGCCGCCGGCCGCCGTGCCGACCGCAGCGCCGAGCCCTCGGCCGGCGACACCGGCCCGGTGGCGGTACAGCGCGCTGGCGAACGAGAGAGCTTGGCGGAGCTGACCCACGGCTGGGCTCCTTACGGCGAGATCAGGATGGGGGCCCGGCAAAGCCGCGGATAACCGTGTCGACGACCAGGCCGGGTGCGTCGCGCGGTGCCAGATGTTCAGAGAGGTACAGCTCAGTTTGCGACCGAACAAGGTTGTCCGGCTGCGTTATCCGGTTGACGCCGGCGACCGTCGCTGGTTTGGTGGCGACTGTCGCCGGTCCACCCGGCCCTGCGGCACGACCAGACGGACCCGGAAGGAGGCGAGAGATGCCTGTCCAGCCTCGAAGCTCCGCTCAGAAAGGCCACCAGACTTGTCGTTTCCTCGCTCGTTCCGGTGCGGACACTGCGGCGTAGATGTCTCGCTCGACGCGCCGGGCACGTCACATCGCAATCACTGTCCCAGCTGCCTGTGGTCCAGGCACCTTGATCGCAACGTCCCCGGCGACCGGAAGGCCGGCTGCTCGGGCGGCATGGAGCCGATCGCCGTCACGGTCCGCGGCGAACGGCGCTGGGTCCTTGTCCACCGCTGCACGCACTGCGGCCGGTTGCGGCTGAACCGTACGGCCGCCGACGACAACGTGTTGCTGCTCATGCAGTTGGCGGCGCTGCCCCTCGCGATGCCGCCCGTCCCGTACGCGGTCGCCGCGCCGCCGGCGCGGACCGGCGACGCGACCGGCGTAGCTACCTCTGACGTGCCTTGATGAGCGCGCGGACAGTCAGCAGTGCGGCTGCGGCCACGATCTGCCCGCCGAGGATGACCCGGTTGACGTCGATCGCCGGCCGGAAGCTGACCGTGCCGTCCTTGATGACGAAGACCCCCAACGGCTTGGCGGCGAGCTTGAGCCCGGCACCGCCGCCACCGGCCTCCTGGCCGGCCTCCGCCGGGCCCCGGCCGCCGCCGCCACCACCGCCGCCGCCGAACTTGCGTTCCTCGGCTTCGTTCACTCGCAGCGCCCGACCGTCGACCATCGCGCCGTTCAACTGCGATATGGCCTGTGCGGCCTCATTGTTGGAGCCCATGGTCACGAAGCCAAAGCCGCGAGACTGACCCGTCTCGCGATCGGTGACGATCGTGACGTCTGTAACTTCGCCGACCTGGCCAAACGCGGTGCGCAGTGACTCGGTCGTT
>JAEHDK010000024.1 GCA_016880465.1 Micromonosporaceae bacterium | reverse complement strand
TCGCCGCGGCCGGCACGGGCGCCAAGGTGGTGGCCGCCGGCTGCCTCGCCGAGCGGTACGGCCGCGAGCTGGCCGCCAGCCTGCCGGAGGCGGACGCCGTACTCGGCTTCGACGACTATCCCGACATCGCGGCCCGGCTCGCCGCCGTCGTGGCCGGTGACCAGCTACCCGCGCACACGCCGCGGGACCGGCGCGAGCTGCTGCCGATCACCCCGGTCGCGCGGCCGGCCGAACCCGGCCCGCCCGGGCACGGTTGGCTGCGCCGGTACCGGTTGGCCACCGGGCCGGTTGCCCCGCTGAAGCTGGCCAGCGGCTGCGACCGGCGGTGTGCGTTCTGCGCGATCCCGTCGTTCCGCGGCGCGTTCGTGTCCCGGCCGCCGGACGAGCTGCTGGCCGAGGCCCAGTGGCTCGCCGGTACGGGAGTCCGCGAGCTCGTCCTGGTCAGCGAGAACTCCACGTCATACGGCAAGGACCTGGGGGATCCGCGGCTACTGGAGAAGCTGCTGCCGCAGCTCGCCGCGACCGCTGGAGTCGTCCGGATCCGGGTGAGCTACCTCCAGCCGGCGGAGGCGCGGCCCGGCCTGGTCGAGGTGATAGCCACGACGCCCGGCGTCGCCCCGTACTTCGACCTGTCCTTCCAGCACGCCAGCGAACCGGTGCTGCGCCGGATGCGCCGGTTCGGCTCGACCGCGCGCTTCCTCGACCTGCTGTCCAGCGTCCGCGCCCTGGCTCCGGAGGCCGGCGTACGCAGCAACGTGCTCGTCGGGTTCCCGGGCGAGACCCGGGCCGACGTCGACGAGCTGGTCCGGTTCCTGGAGGCCGCGCGGCTCGACGCGATCGGCGTGTTCGGCTACAGCGACGAGGACGGTACGGAGGGCGCCTCGCTCCCGGGCAAGGTGAGCGACGCGACCGTACGGTGGCGCGTCGAGCGGATCGCCGCCCTCGCCGACGAGCTGTGCGCTCAGCGGGCGGACGAGCGGGTCGGCCGGACGATCGACGTACTTGTGGACACAGTGGACGGTCCCGAGGTCGAGGGCCGAGCCGCGCACCAGGCACCCGAGATCGACGGCTCGGTCACGCTCACCGCGGCCGGCGCTGAGCTCGGCATGCTGCGCCCGGGTGACCTCGTGCGGGCGACCGTCGTCGCCAGCGCCGGCGTCGACCTGGTCGCCACTCCGGTCGCCCTGGTCTCGGCCGTCGCGAGCCGTCGGTGACCAGCGCGGCGGAGCGGCGGGCGGCAGGCCCCGCTGCGCCGGTGCCCGTGGTCAACGCGGCCAACGCGCTGACCGCGATGCGGCTCGTCCTGGTACCGGTGCTCGTGGTGTTCGTGGTCGCGTCGGAGCTGACCCGGCCGGGCTGGCGGATCGCGGCTGCGGTCGCGTTCGGCGTGGCGTCGTTCACCGACATCGTGGACGGCTGGATCGCCCGGCACTGGGACCTGGTCACCGCGTTCGGCAAGGTGGCCGACCCGATCGCGGACAAGGCACTGACCGGCACCGCGCTCGTGCTGCTCTCCTGGTACAACCAGCTGCCCTGGTGGGTCACCGTGGTGATCCTGGCGCGCGAGCTCGGTGTGACGCTGCTGCGGTTCTGGGTGATCCGGTACGGCGTGATCGCGGCCAGCCGCGGTGGCAAGATCAAGACATTCCTGCAGATCCTCGGCATCGTCTGGTACCTCTGGCCAATGCCGGCCGGGTTGGCCGCGGCGCGTCCGTGGATCATGACTGCGGCGGTGCTGGTGACCGTGGCGACCGGGCTCGACTACGCGCTGCGGGCGCTGCGGATGCACCGGCATCGCACCGCCGAATGACGGCGCCCGAGCTGTTCGCCGCGCTCGCCGGCAGGGGCGAGACGGTCGCGGTCGCCGAGTCGCTGACCGGCGGCCTGCTCGCCGCGGCCTTCGTCGAGGTGCCCGGCGTGAGCGCGGTGTTCCGCGGCGGGCTGGTGGTCTACGCGACGGATCTCAAGGCGTCGCTGGCCGGCGTACCCCAGGATCTGTTGGCGGAACGCGGTGCGGTGGACCCGGCGGTCGCGGTGGCGCTGGCGGTCGGCGCGCGGGACCGGTGCGGCGCGGACTGGGGCCTCGGCACGACCGGCGTCGCGGGCCCCGACCCTCAGGACGGCCAGCCGGTCGGCACCGTCTTCGTCGGTTGTGCCGGGCCGGGCGGTACGGCCTGGCGCGGGTTCACCTTCGCCGGCGACCGGCCCTCGATCCGGGCCGGTGCGGTGACCGCGGCGCTCGCGCTGCTCGCCGACCAGCTCGCCGGCGGCCTGCGCGCGGCGCGCTAGCCCTCTACCGGCCACCAGTTCGCCCAGGCCCTTGAGCTGACCCGGGTCGAGCTGGAGCACCGGCTGCTGGAGCGCCTCGCCGGCGCGGAGCAGCTGCACAAGGGCGTCACCGCCGATGGCGGCTGGACGCTGATCCTGGACCGGTTCGCCGCCGCGGCGGCGGACCTGGGCTGATCGGCCCCGGCAGGGCGTTTGCCGAGCCGGTTCCCGCCCGCGGTGGTAAGACCGAAGCAATGCGGGCCTTGACGGTACGACCAGGGGTGGCCGACTCGCTCGCGCTCGTGGAGGTGCCCGAGCCGGAGCCGCGGGAGGGCGCGATCCTCGTCGACGCGGTCGCGGTGGGCCTGTGCGGTACGGACTGGGAGATCGTGCGCGGCGGGTACGGCGAGGCGCCGTCGGGCTCGGACCGGTTGATCATCGGTCACGAGAACCTGGGCCGGGTGGCGCAGGCGCCGCCGGACAGCGGGTTCGCCGCGGGTGACCTGGTGGTCGCCGTGGTACGCCGGCCCGATCCGGCACCGTGCCCGGCCTGCCGGGTCGGCGAATGGGACATGTGCTTCAACGGCCGGTACACCGAGCACGGCATCCGTGGGCTGTCCGGGTTCGCGAGGCCGCGCTGGCGCGCCGACCCGGACGCGCTCATCCGCCTCGATCCGGCCCTGGCCGAGACCGGCGTGCTGATGGAGCCCACCTCGATCGTGGCCAAGGCCTGGGAGCAGGTGGACCGGATCGGCCGGCGGGCGTACTGGGAGCCGGCCGTGGCCGCGGTGACCGGGGCGGGGCCGGTGGGTCTGCTCGCCGCGCTGCTGGGCACCCAGCGCGGCCTGCAGGTGCACGTGTACGACGTGACGACGACCGGACCCAAGCCGGACCTGGTCGCCGGGCTGGGCGCGACGTTCCACGGCCAATCGCTGCCGGACAGCGGCGTCAAGCCGGACATCGTGCTCGAGTGCACCGGGGCGGCCTCGGCCGTGCTGGACGCGCTCGGCTCGGCGGCCGGCATGGTGTGCCTGATGGGGGTGGCGCCGGTCGGCGCGCCGGTACCGGTGGACGTCGGGCGGCTCAGCCGGGACGCCGTCCTGGGCAACCACGTCGTCTTCGGCACGGTGAGCGCCAACCGCCGACACTTCGACGCGGCGGGCCGCGCGCTGGCCGCGGCCGACCCCGGCTGGCTGCGCGAGCTGATCACCCGGCGGGCTCCGCTGGCGCGTTACGGTGAGGCGTTGCGCCGTACGCCGACCGACGTGAAGGTGGTCCTGGACCTTTGACGGGGGCGGCCGGGTCGTGAGACGAAGGGTGTTCCGATGAGCCGGATCGACGACTACGCGCTCCTCGGCGACCTGCACACCGGCGCGCTCGTCGGCCGGGACGGCTCGGTCGACTGGCTGTGCCTGCCGCGGTTCGACTCGCCGGCCTGCTTCGCGGCCCTGCTCGATACGCCGGCGGCGGGTCGCTGGCTGCTCGCCCCGGCCTCAGGCGGTACGTGTACGCGGCGCGGGTACCGTGGCGACACGCTCGTGCTGGAGTCGATCTGGGAGACCCCGTCCGGCACGGTCAAGGTGATCGACTTCATGCCGCCCCGGGACAACGTGTCCGATCTGGTCCGCATCGTCGAGGGCGTCAGCGGCGCCGTGGCGATGCAGGGCGAGCTGCGGCTGCGCTTCGACTACGGCCGGATCGTGCCCTGGGTACGGCGCCGCGACGGCGGTATCCACGCGGTCGCCGGGCCGGACGGTGTGTGGTTGGCGACCGCCGTACCGCTGGAGGGGCGGGACTTCGCCACGTTCGCCGAGTTCACTGTCCGCAAGGGGGAGCGGGTCCCGTTCGTACTCACCTGGGCGCCGAGCCATTATCGCCGGCCGCGCCAGGTGCACCCCGAGGACGCGTTGCTCGACACCGTCGCGTTCTGGGAGGTGTGGTCCGCCAAGTCCCGGGTCACCGGCCGCTGGCGGGAGGCGATCCAGCGGTCCCTGATCACGCTCAAGGCGATGACGTACGCACCCACCGGCGGCATCGTCGCCGCGATCACGACGTCGCTGCCGGAGCAGCTCGGCGGCACGCGCAACTGGGACTACCGGTACTGCTGGCTGCGCGACTCCACGTACGTGCTGCAGGCGCTCCTCGCCGCGGGGTACGTGGACGAGGCCCGGGACTGGCGGGAGTGGCTGCTGCGGGCGATCGCGGGCGAGCCGGACAAGCTCCAGGTCATGTACGCCGTGGACGGCACGCGCCGGCTGCCGGAGGTGGAGCTCGACTGGCTCGACGGGTACGAGCAGTCCCGGCCGGTACGCATCGGCAACGCGGCCGCCGAACAGTTGCAGCTCGACGTCTCGGGCGAGGTGCTGGACTGCCTGTACCTCGCCCGCGAGGCCGGGCTCACCGGATACGAGGCGTGGGACGTGCAGGTGGCGCTGCTCGACTACCTCGAGGGCGCCTGGCAGCAGCCGGACAACGGGGTCTGGGAGGTACGCGGGCCGCGCCAGCACTTCGTGCACTCGAAGGTGATGGCCTGGGTGGCGTTCGACCGGATGGTCCGTACTGTCCACAGTAGACACCTGAACGGCTCGCCGGACCGGTGGGCGGCCACCCGCGACGCCATCCACGCGGAGGTCTGCGAGCGCGGGTACGACGAGCGGCTGGGCAGCTTCACGCAGGCGTACGGCAGCAAGGAGCTGGACGCCGGCCTGCTGCTGATCCCGCGCGTCGGGTTCCTGCCGCCGGAGGATCCCCGGGTCGCCGGTACGGTCGACGCGGTCTCCCGCGAGCTGACCGTGGACGGGCTGGTGCGGCGGTACCACACCGACCGTACCGACGACGGCCTGCCGCCGGGGGAGGGCGTGTTCCTCGCCTGCTCGTTCTGGCTCGTCGACGCGCTGCACGCGCTCGGCCGCCAGCGGGCCGCGGTCGGGCTGTTCGAGCGGCTGCTCGGCATGCGCAACGACGTGGGGCTGCTGAGCGAGGAGTGGGACCCGGTGAGCGGCCGCCATCTGGGCAACACCCCGCAGGCATTCAGCCACGTACCGCTCGTCGTCAGCGGAATGCAGCTGGAGTCGCACCGGCACCGCCGCAGCGACCAGGTGGTCAGCGGCCGCAGCGGGCCGCGGTGAGGTCGGGTCGGGCCGCTTCGTGTCGTTCTCGCGCACACCGGGTACCGTGGCGGGAAGGTCGCAGACTCTCATCGCCGGGGAGGTGCCATGGTTCTGCTCCGCCGCGTGATCGGCGATGTGCTACGCGCCCGCCGGCAGGCACAGCAACGCACCCTGCGGGAGGTGTCCACGGCGGCCAACGTCAGCCTCGGCTACCTCTCCGAGATCGAGCGGGGCCAGAAGGAGGCGTCCAGCGAGCTGCTCGGCTCGATCTGCGACGCGCTCGGCGCCCAGCTCTCCGAGGTCCTGCGGGATGTCACCGACACCGTCGCGCTCAGCGAGCAGATGGACAGCGTGCTGGTCCCGGTGCACCAGGTGCGCGGCGACCACGAGACGATCCGTACGACCGGTCGGCAGGCGATCCGCGCGACGACCGGCCCGGTTTCGACCCACTCGGTGATCGAGCGGGCGGCAGCCGTACCGACTGTGACCGATGGTCAGGTTTCCGTCACGGTACGCCGCGACTCGCCACTCAAGACCACGCTGCGGGCGAAGCGCATGCTGTCCGCGCACCCGGACAGCAGGCCGAGCCTGCGGTCGGCCGACCACGATGTGGTCTGCGTGGCCTGACGCCGCGGGGGAGGGTGTGACGAGCGGGCGCCAGCCTGCGACGATAGGACCGGTATCGCGGTTCAGGCGGGCCAGGTAGGACACGTCGCAGACGAGAAAGGCGCAAACATGGCGAATCCGTTCGTCAAGGGCTGGAAGTACCTGATGGCGCTGTTCGGCGCCAAGATCGACGAGTACGCCGATCCGAAGGTGCAGATCCAGCAGGCGATCGAGGATGCCCAGCGCCAGCACCAGGCGCTCGTCCAGCAGGCCGCGGCCGTCATCGGCAACCAGCGCCAGCTGGAGATGAAGCTCTCCCGGCAGCTGTCCGAGGTCGAGAAGCTGCAAGCCATGACGCGGCAGTCCCTGGTACTGGCGGACAAGTCGCGGTCCGGGGGCGACGACGGCAAGGCCGCGGACTACGAGAACACCGCGCAGACGATCGCCACTCAGCTGGTCTCCGCCGAGCAGGCCATGGATGACCTCAAGACGCTGCACGACCAGGCGCTCGGTGCCGCGGCGCAGGCGCGCAAGGCGGTGGATAACAACCGCATGATCCTCGAGCAGCGGCTCGCCGAGCGCACCCGGCTGCTCAGCCAGCTCGAGCAGGCCAAGATGCAGGAGACCGTGGCCCACTCGCTGGAGTCGATGTCGTCCCTGGCGGCGCCCGGCGACACCCCGAGCCTCGACGAGGTACGCGAGAAGATCGAGCGGCGGTACGCGAACGCGATGGGCCGCGCCGAGCTCGCGTCCACCTCGATCGAGGGCCGGATGCTGGAGGTTCAGAAGTCCACATTGGACTTGGCCGGCTCGTCCCGGCTGGAGCAGATCCGCGCGAGCATGGCCGGCGAGCAGTTGACCGCCGGCCCGACCCCGCCGGCGGTCGAGGGATCCGCGGCCTCCGGGGCCTCCGTGGCACGGCTCGACGAGATCCGGGCCAGCCTCGCGAAGAAGGCCGAGCCCGCCTCCGAGACGCCCGCACCGGACGCGGCCGGCTAGCGAGACCCGCGGGGGGCAGCTCGATGGCCGACGCGTACGCCCGGCACCTCCGGCGGGTGCGCCGGCTGCGGCGCTCGGCCCGCCGCTGGAGTGTGTCCGCCGGTGCCCTGGCCGGGGCCGCGGCCGTGCTCACCCCGTACCACGGACTGGGTCTGCCCGATGCCGGCTGGGCCGCGGTGGCCGGCGGCTCGATCGCGGTGGCCGTCTGGCGCTGGCTCGACCTGCGCGCGCTCGCCGCGCTGCCGCCGCCACGTGACCCGCTGGCCGGCGAGCGGAGCCTGCGCGGAATCGAGGCGTTCGTGGCGGCCCTGCCGGGCGGTCGCGAGATGGTGTCCGAGCTGCGCCGGCAGCGCGAGCGGGTGAAGGTCCGCGGCTCGACGGTTGCGGTCGGCTGGCGG
>JAEHDK010000196.1 GCA_016880465.1 Micromonosporaceae bacterium | reverse complement strand
GGTTGTTGGACAGTTCGGGGTGGTCGTCGGGAAGCTCGGGGAGCCACTGCGGCGCCCACACCACGCCGGGGTCGACGAGCTCGAAGCCGGCGAAGAGATCGGTGATCCGGGCCCGGCTACGCGGGCTCACCGGCGTGCCGGACTGCTTGGACAGCGCCACCAGCCGCGCCCAGTGCTCCGGCCGTGCCTCGTCGGTGATGTGCGCGATCACCAGATAGCTGCCCGGCGACAGCGCATCGCGAAGCTCCGCCACGATGCGTTCCGGCCGGTCGTCGTCGGTCACGTAGTGCAGCACCGCCACCAGCAGGACCGCCACCGGCCGGTCGAAGTCGAGCAGATCCCGCAGCTGTGGATGGTCGAGGATGGCCCGCGGCCGGCGGATATCCTCCTGGACGACCGCCGTCCGCTCGTTACCGGCCAGGATCAGCCGGCTGTGCGCCACCGCGACGGGCTCGATGTCCACGTACCCCACCCGTGCCTGCGCGGCGATCTCGTGCACGTTTCCGACGGTGGGGATGCCCGACCCGAGATCCAGGTACTGATCGACGCCGACCCCGGTCAGGTAGCGGACCGCCCGGCGCATGAAGGCCCGGTTGGCCTGGGCCTGGACCGCGGCGTCGGGCATCATCGCCAGCGCTTGCGCCGCGGCCTGCCGGTCGACCGCGAAGTTGTGCGAGCCGCCGAGCAGGTAGTCGTAGACCCGGGCCGCGTTCGGCCGATCCAGGTCGACCTCCGCCGGTGCCCACTCCGGCCGCGCCATCGGTTGCCCCTTCCGCCCGAACCGCCCCTGGCGCCGGCAGTCTATCCGGTACGACCGAAGAACGCCCGGATGTCCGCGGCGAGCAGTTCGGGCTCCTCGAGGGCCGGAAAGTGTCCGCCGCGCGGCAGGTCGGTCCACCGGGTCACGCGGTAGCAGCGCTCGGCGAAGTGCCGCGGCACCCGCAGCTCGGCTTCGCCGGGGAACATCGCGATGCCGGTCGGTACCTCGATCCGCGTACCCGGCGGCAACCGCAGCGGCGCGGGGTCCTGCCGGCGGTCGTAGTAGTGCCGGTTGGCCGAATTGATCGTGTTGGTCACCCAGTACAACATGACGGTGGTCAGCAGCTCGTCCTGGTCGAAGCGGGCCGTGATGTCGCCGGCACAGTCGCTCCACGCCCGGAACTTCTCCACGATCCAGGCGGCCAACCCGACCGGTGAGTCGGCCAGACCGTAGCCCAGCGTCTGCGGCCGGGTCGACTGGATGGCCGCGTAGCCGCCCTCGCGACGCTGCCACTCGGCGGACCGGGCGACGTACTCGCGCTCGTCCTCGGCCAGGTCGTCGGGCAGCGGGTCCGGCCACTCCAGGTCCACACTGGACAGATGGATGCCGGCCACCCGGTCCGGGTGGTACCAACCGAGCCGGCTCGTCACCCGCGCGCCGATGTCGCTGCCGCAGGCACCGAAGGTGTCGTACCCGAGGCGGCGCATGAGCTCGGCCCACAGGTCGTGGATGCGCCGCGGCCCCGGCCGGGTGTACGGCGTTGAGAACCCGAAGCCCGGCAGCGACGGGATCACCAGGTCGTACGCGTCGTCCAGCCGCGGTACGAGCGGCAGCAGCTCGGCGAACGTACTCGGCCAGCCGTGGCTGAGCACGAGCGGGAACGCGTCCGCGGCTTGGCCACGTACGTGGACGTAGTGCACGCGTACGCCGTCGATCTCGGTAGCGAACTGGGGGTACGCGTTGAGCCGCGCCTCGACCCGGCGCCAGTCGAAGTCGTCGTGCCAGTACGCGACGAGGTCGCGGAGGTAACCGAGCTCGGTGCCCGTGGTCCAACCGGCGCCGTCGGCCTGGTCGGGCCAGCGGACGTTGCCCAGCCGGGACCGCAGGTCGACCAGCACGGCATCGGGCACGTCGATCACGAACGGCTGCACGGTGAAAGCATAGGCCGGCGTGGCCCACGCGGCGTGGGCGTCGATCGCGCCGCAGAAGGGATCGTTATGACCAACGTCGATCAATGGGACGCGGCGGCCGCCCCGGCCGGCGACGACCCGCTCGGCCAGTGCGCGTACGGTTCCCGGCTGCTGGGCGCCGACCCGGCGCTGGTACTGCACGGCGGCGGGAACACCTCGGTGAAGACGACGGTGCCCGATGTCACCGGCCGTCCGGTCGACGTGCTGTACGTCAAGGGCAGCGGCGTGGACCTGGCCACCATCGACCGGGCCGGCTTCACCGCGCTGCGGCTGGACCGGCTGGCCGCGCTGCTGGAGCTCGAGCAGCTGACCGACGCGCTGATGATGAACGAGCTGCGCGGCGCCCGCCTCGACGCGAGCGCGCCGGACCCGAGCGTGGAGTCGCTGCTGCATGCGCTGCTGCCCTACCCGGCCGTACAGCACAGCCACGCCGACGCGCTGATCGCGCTGACGAACCAGCCGGCCGGTCCGGCGCTCGTACGCCGCATCCTCGGCGGCGACGTGCTCGTCGTGCCGTACGTGATGCCCGGCTTCGATCTCGCCCGGCTCGTTGCCGGTACCGTCCCCGGGCAACTGACCTCCCGTACCGAGGGACTCGTGCTGCTGCACCACGGGCTGGTCACCTTCGGGGCGACGACGCGGGCGGCGTACCGCCGGCACCTCGAGCTCATCGGCCGGGCCGAGCGCTACCTCGCCGAGCACCGGCCGCCGGCGCCGCAGCCGGCAGCGGTCCGGCCCGCCGTGCCGGCCGTCGGGATCGCCCGGCTCCGGCACCGGATCAGCGCGCTCACCGGTACCCCGATGATCGTCAGCCGGCACGACGACGCCCGCGTGCGCGGGTTCGTGTCGCGGCCGGACCTGGCGTCGCTGGCCGGCCGCGGACCGCTCACGCCCGACCACGTCATCCGTACCAAGCGGGTGCCGCTCGTCGGGCACGACGTCGCCGCGTACGCCCGGGCCTACGAGGAGTACTTCGCCGCACACCGGGATCGCCGCGCGGTGCCGTTGACCATGCTGGACCCGGCGCCCCGGGTGCTGCTCGACCCGGCGTTCGGGATGCTCACGGTCGGCCCGCGCGCGGCCGACGCGGACATCGCGGCCGACATCTACGCGCACACGATCGACGTCATCACGGCTGCCGAGTCGGTCGGCGAGTACCGCGCGCTGCCGGCGGCCGATCTCTTCGACGTGGAGTACTGGGAGCTCGAACAGGCCAAGCTGCGCCGGGGTGGTGCCCGCCCGCAATTCGCCGGTGAGGTGGCCGTGGTGACCGGGGCCGCCTCCGGCATCGGCCGCGCCTGCGTGGCGGCACTGCGGTCCCGGGGCGCCGCCGTGGTCGGCCTGGACGTCGATCCCGAGGTGGTCGGCAGCGCCGGCGGGCCGGACTTTCTCGGGGTACGGGTCGACGTGACCGACGGCGCCGGCCTCGACGACGCCCTGTGCCGCGCGGTGGACCGGTTCGGCGGCCTCGACGTAGTCGTGGCCGCTGCCGGCATCTTCGGCGCGAGCCAGCCGCTCGCCGATCTCGACCCGGGCGCGTGGCGGCGGACCATGGCCGTCAACGTCGACGCGGTCGCCGCCCTGCTGGCGCGGACCCATCCGCTGCTCGCCCTCGCCCCGCGGGGCGGCCGGGTCGTGGTGATCGCGTCGCGCAACGTACCCGCGCCGGGGCCGGGCGCCGCCGCGTACTCCGCGTCGAAGGCGGCCGTCACCCAGCTCGCCCGGGTCGCCGCTCTGGAATGGGCCGCCGACCGGATCCGGGTCAACGTCGTACACCCCGACGCGGTGTTCGACACCGGTCTCTGGACACCCGAGCTGCTGCGGGACCGGGCCGCCCGGTACGGCCTGAGCGTGGCCGAGTACCGCCGGCGCAACCTGCTCGGCGTCGAGGTGACGAGCGCCCAGGTCGCCGAGGTGGTGGCGGCCCTGTGTAGCGACCCGTTCGCCGCGACGACCGGCGCGCAGGTCCCCGTCGACGGTGGCCACGAGCGGGTCATCTGACTGTCGCGGCGGCCGAGTCGTACTGGTGTTCGACGGACAGGTACGCTGGCCGCATGACGCTCACCGCCCACCAGCCGTCGATGTGGGAGCTGGCACCCGAGCCGGGTCTCGGGCCGCTGGCCGGTCGGCTCCGCCGGCGGCCGCTGACCAGGGGCGCCTGGGTCGACCACCTCGCCGGCTGGGTGCAGGGCTCCGACCTGGTGCTGGAGACCCTGCTGCACGACGTCGACTGGCGGGCCGAGCGGCGCACGATGTATGACGGCGAGGTCGACGTACCGCGGCTGCTCCGGTGGTACGGGCCGCACGAGCCACTGCCGCATCCGGTGCTGACCGAGGCGCGGGAGCAGCTCACCCGCTACTACGCGGCCGAGTTGCGCGAGCCGTTCGTCACCGCCGGCATGTGCCTCTACCGCGACGGCAAGGACAGCGTGGCCTGGCACGGCGACACCAACGGCCGGTCGTCGCGGGTCGACACGATGGTGGCCATCGTCTCCTTCGGTGCACCGAGGCCGCTGTGCCTGCGGCCACGTGGCGGTGGCACGAGCCTGCGCTTCCCGGTGGGCCACGGCGACCTCATCGTCATGGGCGGGTCCTGCCAGCGCAGCTGGGAGCACTCGATCCCCAAGACGGCCCGGCCGGTCGGGCCGCGGGTCAGCGTGCAGTTCCGCCCGGCCGGCGTCTCCTGACGGACGGCTGGCCGGCTAGGTGCTCGTCTCCCCGGCGGATCTGCGCCGGTAGCCGAGCGCGACCCCGATCGTGGCGATAGCGACCGTCAGCGCGACGGAGTTCGGGATGACCAGCGCCATGTTGCCGATGACCAGCCCGTAGGTGATCCACAGCATGAACCCGAAGGCGAGCACGACGTAGGACCCGATGGAGACGTCCTTCGACGACCTCTCCCGCATCATGCGCCGGATCTGCAGTGCCGGGGCGAGGCCCATGAGCACGCCATAGCTGGCCGCGGTGGCGGCGAGAGCCGTCTCGGTCATGCCGCCCATTCTGCGGGCAGCCCGCTGTTCTGCGGGCAGCCGGCCTACTCGTCGTCCACGTGGTGCCGGCGCCGATAGCTGCGCCACTCCTCCCGCGCCTCCAGGAACCAGAACAACGCGCCGGTCAGGCCCACCACGACGGCCGCCGAGATCCAGATCGCGCTGCCCGTCATCTGGGGGATGTCGAGCCCCACGAGCTCGTTGAGCGGCGGGATGACAATGCTGTACCAGAAGATCACCCAGAGCCCGACCTCGACGACCAGCGCGAAGATCCACGCGCGCAGCCGACCGCGGATGTGGGCGACCCAGTTGATGAGGAACGCGACGACCGCGAACCCGACGATCGCGCCGGTCTGGCCGCGGTGGGCCGGTACCCAGTCGGTGAACCAGTTGCTGATCGTGCGGCCCAGCCACTGCAGGAACCGCCACAGGTCGGCCCGGAACGCGATGCCGGCGACGACCGCGGCGATCAGGGCGAGGCCGCCGAGCACGGGTGGGCGGAGCCCGCTCGAGCGGCGGGCGGGATAGCGCTGGTCGGCCATGGGTGCCCCCTCGACAGCGATATATGGGCCTGCTTCCAGAGGTTGACAGGCGCGCCGGTCGCGGTCAACGGCTGTGCGGTGGAGCGCGTCCGCCAGGGGCCCGCGCCGCGACCGGCAGGCGGGCGCGGTGGCGTTTTGCGCCCGCTGCGAGGGGTACGACGAACGAGGTGCAAGTGTCGACGACGGGGGGTAAGCGGACATGAAAGCACTTACGTGGCGGGGCAAGCGCGACGTCCGCGTGGACCGGGTCGCCGACCCGGAGATTCTCGAACCGAACGACGCGATCGTCCGGGTGACGTCGACCGGCATCTGCGGTGAGGACCTGCACCTGTACGAGAAGGTGGGGCCGTCCCCGGCCAAGGGCGACATCCTCGGCCACGAGGCGATGGGCGAGGTGGCCGAGGTCGGCCTGGAGATCGACGGCCTGTTGCCCGGCGACCGGGTGGTGGTTCCGTTCCAGATCGCCTGCGGCGCCTGCTTCATGTGTGTCGAGGGGCTGCCGTCGCAGTGCGAGACCACGCAGGTACGTGCGGCCGGCATGGGTGCCGCGCAGTTCGGCTCCACCCGGCTGTACGGCGAGGTACCCGGTGGGCAGGCCGAGTACCTGCGCGTCCCGCAGGCGCAGTTCGGGCCCATCAAGGTGCCGCAGGGCCCGCCGGACGACCGGTTCGTGTACCTGTCCGACGTGCTGCCGACCGCGTGGCAGGCTTTCGAGTACGCCAAGGTACCCGCGGGGGGCAGCCTCGTGGTCCTCGGCCTCGGGCCGATCGGCGACATGGTTACCCGGGTCGCCATGCAGCGCGGCGCCGGCCGGGTGATCGGCGTGGACCTCGTGCCCGAGCGGCTCGAGCGCGCGCGCCGTAACGGGGTCGAGGTCCTCGACCTGCAGGCGTACGACAACGTCGTCGAGGAGATCCGGGCCCGCACCGACGGGCGCGGCCCAGACGCGGTCATCGACGCGGTCGGCATGGAGGCGCACGGCGCCCCATTCGGCATGCTGGCCCAACAGATGACCACGCTCCTGCCCGACCCGCTGGCGGACAAGCTGCTGGCGAACGCCGGCGTGGACCGGCTCGCCGCGCTGTACCTCGCCATCGACATCGTGCGCCGGGGCGGCACGATCTCGCTGAGCGGCGACTACGCCGGCATGGCCGACCCGCTGCCGATGCTGAAGCTGTTCGACAAGCAGCTGGACCTGCACATGGGGCACGCCAACGTGCGGCGGTGGGTGGACGACATCATGCCGCTGCTCACCCGCGACGACGATCCACTGGGGACGGACACGTTCGCCACCCACCACCTGCCGCTCGACGAGGGACCCCGGGGCTACCAGATGTTCCAGGACAAGACCAACGGCACCGGGAAGGTCCTGCTGCACCCCTGAGCCACTACCAGCCGGCCATGCGGGCGCGGGCCTCGTACAGCAGGATCGAGGCACAGATGGACACGTTGAGCGAGTCCGCCGCGCCCAGCATGGGCACGGTCACCCGGGTGAACCCGTACTCGTGCCACGGCCGCGAGATGCCGGACCGCTCGTTGCCGACGACCACCGCGGTGCGGCCGCGGTAGTCGATGCTGCGGTACGGCACTGCGCCCTCGTCGGTCGTCGCGAGGTAGACCTGGAACTGCCGCGCCAGGAGCCACGTCGCCGCGTCGTCCGGCTCGCCGAACTCGATGATCGGCACCCGCAGGTTCATCCCGCGGCTGCCCCGGAAGACCTTCGGATGGCTCAGCCGGGTACGCCGGTTGGTCAGCAACAGGCAGTCCGCGGCGCAGGCGTCGAGCGTACGCAGCAGGGTGCCGAGGTTGCCCGGGATCTCGATGGCGTCGGCGACGAGTACGAGCGCCTGCGGCCGCACCGCGACCGCGGACCCGTCCCAGTCGGGCAGCCGGACGAGCGACACCATGCCGTCGGGGCGGTCCCGTTCGGTGATCCGCTCCAGGACCCGGGGCGAGATGCGGTACGCCGCCGCGGCGCGCTTGGCGACCTCGGCGCTGCGTACGTGTGCCTCGCTGGCATAGGCGGCCTCCGGGCACCAGAGGAACAGCTCGACCTCGGCATTCCGGTCGAGTACCACGTTGTGTGCCCACAGCCCCTCGGCCACCAGCAGGCGTCGGTGGTGCTGGTTGGCGTTGCGCAGGACGGCGCGCACCTGCTTGATCCGCGGGTGCTGCAGCCCTATCTGAGGAAGATCCACGACAGGTCCTGTCACGTCGGAAGCGTGTTCGGCCGATGGGGCCGGCCGGCCGTTACCAGATGGCACTCCGGCGGGCGTGGACCGCGGGTCGCACGGGCCTGCCGGGAGCGGGTCGAGGCGCCGTGGCGGTAGCCCACGGCGGACGTACGACGGCGCAACGGTCAGCAATGACGCAACATGGCGTTCACGGTAAGGGCGCGGCGGGCGCGGTCCAACCGATTTGGCGCGGCCCTACCCGGGCCACTGCCAGTCCGGGCGCTGCCAGTCGGGGCGGCGCCGGTCGGGGCGCCGGGGACGGCCGACCAACGGCAGCGCGACGACCATGCCGAACAGGAAGCCGAACACGTGGGCCAGGTACGCCACCGAGCCCGCGCCGGAGACCACGGCACCCGAGGAGTACACCCATTGCAGTACGAACCACAGGCCCAGGACGAGCCACGCCGGCAACCGCAGCGGGATGAACAGCAGCACCGGCACGAGGCTCCAGACCCGGGTGCGGGGGTACAGCACGAGGTACGCGCCCAGCACGCCGGAGACCGCACCCGAGGCGCCGACGATCGGCTGCGTCGCGTGCGAGTTTGCCAGCGCGAAGCCGTACGCCGCCACGTACCCGCACAGCAGGTAGAAGCCGAGGTACCGCAGCCGGCCGAAGCGGTCCTCCACGTTGTTCCCGAACACCCACAGGAACAGCATGTTGCCGAGCAGGTGCAGCCAGCCGCCGTGCAGGAACATCGAGAAGAGCACGGACAGGACCGGGATCTTCTCGTACGCGGGCGGCGCCACCGCGCATCCCGGACCCTGCGGACCGACGCCCGTCCCGCCGGTCGGCGCGAGCGGCAGCTGGCGGTTCTCGACCAGCTCGACCGGGATGGCGGCGTAGCGGTCGTAGAACTCCTCTTGACGGCACAGCTCGCCAAGGCTCGCGCTTGACACCCCGGTCGTCCGTGCGGCCGGCGTGAACAGGAACACCAGCACGTTCAGCGTGACGAGCGCGTAGGTGACCCAGGGCGTACGGCGCACCGGGTTGAGGTCGTGCACGGGAACAACCACAGGGATACTCTGCCGCACCCGGGCCGCGGGCGTACGTCGCCGGGCCGAGCCGGTCGCGTTCCCGGCCGGTCAGAGCCCCAGTACGCCGGCCACCACCGTCGCCTGAGCCATCTCCTCGCCGGCCAGCTCGGGTCGGTCGGTGTCGACCAGCCACAGCGCCGACTCCACGATGCGCGCCACCGTCCACGCGAGCAGCCGGTCCGCGGGCTCACCGACGGCGTCCGCGAACAGGTCGTAGCGGTGCCGGATGACGCGGGCCGGACCGGTCCCGGCGAACGGCGCGTCGACCTGGCACAGCAGGGGTGACGGGTCGTAGCCCGGATCCCCCAGCATCGGCTTCGCGTCGATGGCCAACCACGGTTGGCGCTGGGCGGACAGGATGTTGCTCGGGTTGACGTCGCCGTGCACCACCACGGTGCGGGTGGCGGTCGCGGGCAACGACTCCAGCAGGTCCGCCGCGCGGGCGACCAGGCCCGGGTCGAACGGCGGCCGGTGCCACGCCATCCGCTCGCGGACGAGAACCGCCCACTCGCTCGTCACCGCGCCCATGGTGTCCAGTGTGGACACTCCGGCCGGCGGCCGCGACCACAGCCGGTTCACCACCCCGGCCGCCGCGAGCAGCGCGTCCTCCGCGGGCAGACCCGCCCCGGCCAGCGAGGTACCGGGTTCGCACCGCTCCAGCAACAGTGCGTACCGGCTCGGGTCGGTGGCGTGGGCGAGCACGGCGCCGTCACCGGCCCAGAACCGCAGCGCGGTGCCCTCCTCGCGCGCCTCCGGGTGCGGCCACGCGATCTTCAGGACGACGTGCCGGCCGTCCTGGGCGACGCCGGGTGCGGCCCACGAGGAGGTACCGGTACGAAACGGCGGTCCCGTGACGACGCCCCAGCGCCGCTCGAACTCGACCACGAGTGCCGGCAGGTCGGCGAGCCAGCGACGCTGGTCCACGGTCCGGCCGAGGTGATGGAAGATCGGCAGCTCGGGAGCGAATGCGTCGTCGATGGCCACGCGCCGCGATAATAGTCGCCCCGCCGGGCCGGCGCAGGTCCGCCCGGCCGGCGCGGTCAGCTGATCGGCGCGGCCACGGGCAGCGTCAGCGCGAGCGCCTCGCCGAGGTCCGCCGGCTGCTCGATGCCCGGCGGTACCCCGTCCGACGCCCAGCCGGGTCCGGCCGCGGCGATCATGACCGGGCGCGGTCGTACGGTCAGCAACGGCCGCAGCTGTGCC
>JAEHDK010000195.1 GCA_016880465.1 Micromonosporaceae bacterium | reverse complement strand
GGCCAACCGGCGCCCAGCGGCGAACCAGCGCCCGGCGGGCGGCGTCGTGGCACTCGACGCACCGCCGGTACGCGCGCGCTGCGAGGGCATGCTGGCACTCGGCGAGCGCGTGCGGGTGCGGCTCGTCGAGGCCGACCCGAAGCGCCGCACGATCCTGTTCACGCGCTGCTGAGCCGGTGCGCCGCCGATCGCGTGGTCGTGGCGAGCATGCCGCGGCACACCGGCACCCGCGACGGCTCAACAGCGCGTGCACGGGCGCGGGTCAGACCGGCAGTTGGGGGCGCCCGTCGGCGCCGATCGGCCAGCCCGGGTTGTGCGCCACCTCCCAGGCATGGCCGTCGGGGTCGGCGAAGTAGCCGTGGTAACCACCCCAGAACGCGGCTGACGCCGGCCGCAGGACCGTGCCACCGGCCGCGACCGCCGCCTCGATGGCGGCGTCGACCCCGGCCGGGGTCTCCACGTTGATGGCGAGCGCGATGCCGCGGAAGCCCCGGGCGAGCGGCGCCGGCGGCAGGTGCGCATCGTCGGCGAGCTGGTCGGCGGGGAACAGGGCCAGCAGTCCACCGTCGGTGCGGAAGAAGCTGACCCCATCGGTCGACGCGGACGACAGCGGCCAGCCGAGCGTCTGGTAGAACGCGGTGGCGCGGGCGAGGTCGGTCACGCCGAGCGTGATCAGGCTGACCCGGGCCGGAACGGTTCTCGACATGCGGCCAGCATGCCAGCACCCGCCGACAGTTCCGGGCGCGTTTGCGAGGATGCCGGTATGGCTTTCGACGCGATCGCGCTACCCGACGTCTCCGGTCTTGCGGTGGGCATTCTCGGCGGTACCGGAGACCAGGGTCGCGGGCTCGCGTACCGGCTCGCGGTCGCGGGCCAGCGGGTGCTGATCGGCTCAAGGTCCACGCAGCGCGGTGAGGGGGCCGCCGCGGAGCTGTCCGCCATGCCGCGGGTGGCCGGCCGGGTGACCGGCGCGGACAACGAGACCGTGTGCGCCGCCGCCGACGCCGTCATCGTCGCGGTGCCGTGGGACGGGCACGCGGATACGGTCGGGGCGCTGCGTACGCCGCTGGCCGGGAAGATCGTCGTCGACTGCGTGAACCCGCTCGGCTTCGACAAGCAGGGCGCGTACCCGCTGCCGGTACCGGAGGGCAGCGCCGCCCAGCAGGCCGCCGCACTGCTGCCGGACTCCCGCGTGTGCGCGGCGTTCCACCACGTGAGCGCCGTGCTGCTCGCCGATCCCGACGTCGCACAGGTCGACCTCGACGTGCTCGTGCTCGGCGACGACCGGGACGCGGCGGCCACCGTACAGGCACTGGCCGGGCGGATAGCCGGCATGCGCGGCGTCTACGCCGGCCGGCTGCGCAATGCCGGCCAGGTCGAGGCGCTGACCGCGAACCTCGTCGCCATCAACCGGCGCTACCGGGTGCACGCCGGCATACGCGTCACCGACCTGTGAAGGACGACCTCGGCACCGACGTACCGGTGGCCGCGCCGCGCCGCGTGGTCTCGCTCGTACCGTCGCTCACCGAGGCCGTCGCGGTGACCGCGCCGGAGCTGCTCGCCGGCGCCACGGACTACTGCACGCACCCGGCCGGTCTGGACGTCCCGCGGGTGGGCGGGTCCAAGTACCCGTCGGTGGACCGGGTCCGCGCGCTGCACCCGGATCTCGTGCTCGCCAACGTCGAGGAGAACCGGCGCGAGGACGTCCAGGCGTTGCGGGCGGCCGGCGTACCGGTGTGGGTCACCTATCCGCGCACGCTCGACGCGGCGCTCGCCTCCCTGCACCGGCTGCTCGCCGCGCTCGGCCACCCGGCGCCGGCCTGGCTCACCGCCGCCGCACAGGCCTGGGCCGAGCCGGGGCACGCGGTGGCACGGCGCGCCGTCGTACCCGTCTGGCGGCGGCCCTGGGTGGTGATCGGCGCGGACACGTTCGCCGGCGACCTGCTGCGCCGCCTCGGCGTTACCAACGTGTTCGCGGACGGTCCGGAGCGGTACCCCCGCCCGACGCTCGCCGAGATCATGGCGGCCAAACCGGACCTCGTGGTGCTGCCGGACGAGCCGTATGCCTTCACGGCGACCGATGGGCCGGCGGCGTTCCCGGGCGTACGCTGCGCCCTCGTCTCCGGCCGCCACCTCACCTGGTACGGACCGTCGCTTGTGGACGCCCGGAGGGTACTGGCAGCCCAACTGGCGGAGTAGCCAGCACCCCGCACCCGCTAGTCGAACGTGTGCTCCGGCGCCGGGAACACGCCGTCGCGAACCTCCTGCGCGAAGCGCCGGCTGGCCTCGGCGAGCACACCGGCGAGGTCGGCGTACTTCTTGACGAACCGCGGCGGCTGCTGAGTCCGTAGGCCCGCCATGTCCGGCCAGACCAGGACCTGGGCGTCGGTCTCCACGCCGGCCCCGATGCCGACCGTGGGGATCGGCAGCGCGTGGGTGATCTGCTTGGCCACGTCGCCGCGGACCATCTCCAGGACGACCGCGAACGCGCCGGCCCCGGCGACCGCCTCGGCGTCGGCGATCACCTCCTTGCCGGTGTCGCCGCGGCCCTGCACCCGGTACCCGCCGATCACATGCTCGCTCTGCGGGGTGAAGCCGACGTGCGCCATCACCGGGATGCCGGCACCGGTGATCGCGGCGATCTGCGGGGCGCACCGGCGGCCGCCCTCCAGCTTCACCGCCTGGCAGCCGCCCTCCTTCATGAACCGGACGGCGGTGGCCAGCGCCTGGCTCGGTCCGTCCTCATAGGACCCGAACGGCAGGTCGCCGACGACCAGCGCGTGGCGGGTGGCGCGCACCACCGCGCGGACGAGCGGGAGCAGCTCGTCGGCCGTGACCGGCAGCGTGGTCTCGTACCCGAACACGTTGTTGGCGGCCGAGTCGCCGACGAGCAGCACCGGGATCCCGGCCTCGTCGAAGATCCGCGCGGTGTACTGGTCGTAGGACGTGAGCATCGCCCATTTCTCGCCGCGCTGTTTGGCGGCGAACAGGTCGCGGGTCCGTACCCGTCGGGTCTGCGGCCCGCCGTAGATGGCCGGCACCTCCGGCTGAGACATGTCTCCTCCTCCCACCTCGAGGCCGCTGACCACCTGTGGTGGGTGGCGGTCCCCGGGTCTGTCCGGCGATCGTCCCACCACATCGACGGCCGCCGGCAGCCGGAGGTGGAGAATCTCACAGCCGGATCAGGCGCCCTCGCAGAACCGGTTCGTGATCGGCAGCCGCCGGTCCCGCCCGAAGGCCTTGATGGAGATCTTCGTGCCCGGGGCGGACTGCCGGCGCTTGTACTCCGCGCTGTCGACCATCCGCAGCACCCGGTCCACGAGCTCGGCCGGGTGGCCGGCGGCCACGAGGCCGTCCCGGCCGAGGTCGGCGTCGACGTACCCGGCGAGGATCGCGTCCAGCTGGTCGTACGGCGGCAACGAGTCGGTGTCCAGCTGGCCCGGCCGCAGTTCGGCGCTCGGCGGCTTGGTGATCGTGTGCTCGGGTATCGGCGGCAGCCCGCCCCGCGCCACCGCCGCCGTGTTGCGCCAGCGCGCGAGGCGCCACACCATCGTCTTGGGTACGTCCTTGAGCGGGTTGAAGCCACCGACCGAGTCGCCGTAGAGGGTGGAGTAGCCGACGGCCAGCTCGCTCTTGTTGCCGGTCGTCAGGACGAGGTGACCCTCCTGGTTGGACAGTGCCATGAGGACCACGCCGCGGACCCGGGCCTGCAGGTTCTCGTGCGCGAGCCCGGACAGCGACAGGTTGGCGAGGAACGCGTCCACCATGGGCTGGACCGGCTCCATCCGGTAGTCGAGCCCGGTCCGTTTGGCCAGGTCGGCGGCATCGTCCTTGGAGTGCTCGGACGAGTACGCGCTGGGCATCGACACACCGACCACACTGGACGCTCCGATGGCGTCGACCGCGATGGCGGCGACGACCGAGGAGTCGATCCCACCGGAGAGCGCGATAACGACCGAGCGGAACCCGTTCTTGCGTACGTAGTCGCGCAGGCCCAGTACGAGCGCCTGCCAGACCTCCGCCTCGTCGGTCACCCGGTCGGCGATCCCGCCGTTGGCCCTGCGGGCCGGCCGGCGCGGTGGCAGCCGGTCGGCGAGGTGGATCCGGTCCACCCGCAGCTCGCCGATCTGGCCGGTCGGCGCGTCCGGGTCGGCGGCCGGCAGCGTGAGGTCGTGCACGAGCAGGTGCTCGGCGAACTGGGGCGCCCGCGCGAGCAGCCGGCCGGTCGCGCTGACGACCATCGAGTCGCCGTCGAACACCAGCTCGTCCTGGCCACCGACCATGTTCACGTACGCCACTGCCGCGTGCGCCTCCAGCGCACGCCCGGCCACCAGCGGCAGCCGTACGTCGTCCTTGTTCAGCTCGTACGGCGAGCCGTTGATGTTCACGACCAGTCCGACCCGCGCCTCCCGGGCGACCGCGAACGGGCCGCCGGCCTGCCAGATGTCCTCGCACACGGTAAGCGCGACGTCGACGCCGCCGAGCCGGATGACGGTGAACCTGCGGCCGGGTACGAAGTAGCGGTCCTCGTCGAACACGCCGTAGTTCGGCAGGTGGTGCTTGTCGTAGCTGGCGGCCACGGTGCCGCGGTACAGCACGGCGAGCGCGTCGCGGGGGCCCACCCCCGGCTCGGCTTCGGCGCCGAGCCGGGCCGGACCGTCCGCGTCGAGGTAGCCGACGATCGTGGCCACCTCGCCGAGCCCGTCGGCGGCCAGGTCCGCCGCCAGCCGCTCCAGCGCGCTGCGCGACGCCGCCACGAACGAGTCGCGGAACACCAGATCCTCGACGGGGTACCCGGTGAGCATCATCTCGGGGAACGCGACGAGCTGTGCCCCTGCGCCGGCGGCCCGGCGGGTCCACTCGCGCACGAGCGCGGCGTTGCCGCCGATATCGCCGACGGTGGGGTCCACCTGAGCGAGCGCGAGACGCAGGGTCGGCATGCCCCAATCTTCCCGCAGCGCGGCGCTTCCCGCCTATGACGGCGGTTACCGGTCCGCGCCGTAACGCGGACGAAACGCACCGGGGGCAGACTGTCCGGTTGGGACCCATCCGCGGGTCTGGTGGCCACCGTGAGGAGCGCACACGCAGATGGACCGTCAGCAGGAGTTCGTGCTCCGTACGCTGGAGGAGCGCGACATCCGTTTTGTCCGGTTGTGGTTCACCGACGTGCTGGGCACGCTGAAGAGCGTCTCGGTGGCGCCCGCCGAGCTGGAGGCGGCGTTCGACGAGGGCATCGGCTTCGACGGCTCGGCGATCGAGGGGTTCGCGCGGGTCTACGAGTCCGACATGATCGCCATGCCCGACCCCACCACGTTCCAGGTCTTCCCGTTCGAGGGCGGCGCGTCGGGCGAGAGCGCCCGGATGTTCTGCGACATCCTGATGCCCGACGGCAGTCCCTCGTGGGCCGACCCGCGGCACGTACTGCGCCGCGCCCTGTCCCGCGCGGCCGAGAAGGGCTTCACCTTCTACACCCATCCGGAGATCGAGTTCTTCCTGCTGGCCGATCCGGGGATCGACGGCAGGACACCGGTCCCGGTCGACTCGGGCGGGTACTTCGACCACACCACCCACGCGATCGCCCGCGACTTCCGCCGGCAGGCCGTCCTGGCTCTGGAGCGGATCGGCATCTCGGTGGAGTTCAGCCACCACGAGGTCGCACCCGGCCAGCAGGAGATCGACCTGCGGTACGCCGACGCGCTCGCCACCGCCGACAACATCATGACGTTCCGGCACGTGGTCAAGGAGGTGGCGCTGTCGGCCGGGGTGCACGCGACGTTCATGCCGAAGCCGTTCACCGACCAGCCGGGCAGCGGCATGCACACGCACCTGTCCCTGTTCGAGGGCGAACGCAACGCCTTCCACGACCCGGGCGACCCGATGAAGCTGTCCAAGGTCGCACGCGCGTTCATCGCCGGCGTACTCGCCCACGCGCGCGAGTTCACCGCGGTAACCAACCAGTGGGTGAACTCGTACAAACGGCTGTTCCCGCAGGCGCTGCCCGACCGGATCACCGAGGCACCCGGGTACGTCTGCTGGGGCCATCTGAACCGCTCCGCGCTCGTCCGGGTACCGGCCTACGGCAAGCCGAACTCGGCCCGGGTCGAGGTGCGCTCGCTCGACTCCGCATGCAACCCGTACCTGACGTTCGCGGTGCTGCTCGGCGCCGGCCTCAAGGGCATCGAGGACGGCTACGAGCTGCCGGCCGGCGCCGAGGACGACGTCTGGGCGCTTTCCGACGCCGAGCGGCGGGCGACCGGTTACGCCTCGCTGCCGGAGAACCTCGCGGAGGCGATCGACGTGATGGCGTCCTCCGAGCTCGTCGCCTCCGTACTCGGCGAGCACGTGTTCGACTTCTTCCTGAAGAACAAGCGCACCGAGTGGGAGGAGTACCGGCGCGAGGTCACCCCGTACGAGCGCCGCCGCTACCTGGATCTGTAGCGGGGGCCCGGCATTTGTCGCGGTGGTCCGGGGTACGCAGAATGGATGAACCACACGACGACGATGACGGAGCGCCGGACGCTGCTCCAGCCCGGTGAGCGCGCGCCGGACTTCTCGCTCCCGACGAGCCCCACCGATCAGGTCAGCCTGGCCGAGTTCCGGGGTCAGCCGGTCGTGCTCGTGTTCTACCCGGCCGACTTCAGCCCGGTGTGCCGCGACGAGATGGCGCTCTACCAGGCCGTGTCGCCGGTGTTCGACGAGTACAACGCACAGGTGCTCGGCATCTCCGTCGACGGCGTCTGGTGCCACCTGGCCTTCGCGCAGGACCGCGGGATCGAGTACCCGCTGCTGTCCGACTTCGAACCCAAGGGTGAGGTGGCCCGCGCGTACGGCGCTTACCACCAGGAGACCGGGGAGGCCCAGCGGGCGCTGTGCGTACTCGACGAGGACGGCGTCGTGAGTTGGAGCTACCTGTCGCCGATGAACGTGAACCCGGGCGCGGACGGCATCCTGGCCGCGCTGGAGGCACAGGCGGCCGTACGGCGACCCATGATGCTCTGACCCGGGAGTCCAGCCATGAGAAGCACGCTCGATATGCAGACGGGTCTGCTGCAGGTTCCCGTCACCAACCGCGACCATCTCCTGGGGCCGCCGGATGCGCTCGTCACGCTGCTGCAGTACGGCGACTTCGAGTGCCCGTACTGCGGTGCGGCCCACCCGACCCTGCAGGAGCTGATCCGGCTGCGCGGCGACGTCATGCGGTTCGCGTTCCGGCACTTCCCGCTGACGAACATGCATCCGCATGCCGAGTTCGCCGCGGAGGCGGGCGAGGCGGCCGGTGCGCAGGGCCAGTTCTGGGCGATGCACGACTGGCTCTACGAGCACCAGCAGGACCTGCAACCGGTGGCCGTGGCCGCCGCCGCCGAGCGGCTCGGCCTCGACACCGCGGCGTTCGCGGAGGATCTGGCGTCGCGCAGGTACCTGCCGCGGATCCGCGAGGACTTCGTGGGCGGCCTGCGCAGCGGCGTCAACGGGACGCCGACGTTCTTCGTGAACGGGGTACGCGACGACGGCGGGTACTCGCTCGACGAGCTGCTCGCCGCCGTGGACGCGGCCACCGGCTGAGGCGCGCCGATGCCGCGCCCCGGCGGCTCAGCACGATCCGCCGGGGTGCGACGCTCACCGCGTCAGAACCGGTCCAGCCAAGGGACCTGCGCGTTGAGCCAGTCGACGAGCCGGGTCACCTGGTTGGTGTCGGTGTCCGGCCAGGTGATCGCGTTGCCGAGAGCGAGCAGCCCCACGACCACGGCGCCGAGCGACAGCAGCAGACCGACCGCGGTGTCGAAACGCCCGGTGACGTGCGCCCGCTTCGTCGCGGCGACGCCGGCGATCGCGACGAGGGTGCCGAGCAGGCCGACGCCCACGCCGGGGGCCGCGAGCACGCCGGTGGCCACCGCGCCGGCGGCGACCAGGCCGAGGACCAGCCCCAGCGTGGCGAGTCCGCTCGCCCGTGGATGCGGGGCCGGCGTGGTCGCCGGCTCCGCGACGGCGGGGCGCTGCACGACCGCCGTTCCGGTGGCGCGCCGGGCGTCCGCGGTGCGCCCCCGGTCGGTCGAGTCCGTGGCACGGGCCGCCGTCGCGTGCCTGCCGGTGCGGTCGTCCCCGTTGCGCTGATCGTCGATGCGACTGCCGTCGGCGTCGCGGTCGACCGTCGAGTCGTTACGCCGGGTGAGGGTCGGAATCCTGACCACAGCACACCTCCATCTTCACGTGACGGTGGCGTACCCATCGACGGCGCTTTTCACACCTCGGTGTCGTGGACGGCGGCCTCGGCGGTCAGCGTGCCGGTCACGGCGTCCAGGATGGCCGGTACGCCGACCGGTACCGTGCGCTGTCCCATGCCGTGACCGATCGGCAGCCCGCCCAGCACCGGTACGCCGAGATCACCGAGCCGCTCGCCCAGGACGTCCACGATGGATACCGCCCACTCGTCGGCGCACCCGGTGAACTGGCCGACCGCGACGCCGGCCAATCCGCGCAGGACCCCGGCCCGGCGCAAGTGGGTGAGCATCCGGTCGATCTTGTAAGGCGGCTCCTGCACCTCCTCGAGCAGCAGGACCGCGCCGGTCAGGTCGGGGAAGTCCGGCGTACCGAGCGACGCGCTGAGCAGGCACAAGTTGCCGCCGAGCAGGGTACCCGCGGCGGTGCCGCCGACCGTGACGCCGGCCGTCTCCGCCGCGGGATCGCGGGCGACGACGACCGGCTTCGCGGTGAACAGCGCCGCCCGCAGCGACTCCGCCGATGCCGGGCCGGTCCGCTCGTCGAGCCAGGCCGCCCCGGGTCCGTGCACCGTGGCCAGCCGGGTCCCACGCCACAGCGCCAGCTGCAACGCGGTGATGTCGGAGAAGCCGACGACGATCTTGGGGTCGGCGCGTACCGCGGCGAGGTCGAGGCCGTCGACGATGCGCTGGACGCCGTACCCGCCCCGGGTGCAGACCACCGCCCGGACGCCGGGATCGCGCAGCGCCCCGTTCAGGTCGGCCAGCCGCTGCGCGTCGGTACCGGCGAGGAAGCCGTGGCGCGCGTAGACGTCCGGGGCCAGCGCGACTCGAAGACCCCAGGACTCCAGCAGCTCGACGCCGCGGGCGACGCGCTCTGGCCGGGTCGGGCCGGACGGGGAGACCAGCATGACGAGGTCGCCGGCGCGCAGCGCCGCCGGCCGTACGGGTGGCACGTCCACCCGACCAGCTTGCCCGCGGCCGGTGGGAGCTGTCCCGCCGGCCCCGGCGGGACAGCGGATAGCCTCGACACGTGGCGACCGCACTGGTGATCGAGAACGACCCGACCGACGACATCCGCCGGCTCGGCGAGTGGCTGGGGGAGGGCGGGCTGGAACTCGCGGTCACCCGGCCGCACGGGGGCGACGAGCTGCCCGGGACGCCGGACGGGTACGCCGCCCTGGTGGTGCTCGGCGGCGTCCAGTCGGCGTACGCCGGACCCGACGGTACGCCCGGCGCGCCCTGGTTCCCCGCGCTGGAGAGCCTGCTGCGCAAGGCCGTCCGGCACCGGGTCCCGACGCTCGGCGTCTGCCTGGGCGGGCAGCTGCTCGCGGCGGCACACGCCGGTACGGTGGCCCGCAGCGCCGCCGGCCCGGAGCTCGGCCCGGCGCTGGTGGCCCGGCGCGACGCGGCCGAGTCGGACCCGCTGTTCGCCCGCGTACCGTTCGCGCCCGACGTGCTGCAGTGGCACCACGACGAGATCACCGAGCTGCCCGCGGGTGCCGTACTGCTCGCCGCGTCGACGCACTACCCGCACCAGGCGTTCCGGCTCGGCGACCGGGCCTGGGGGCTCCAGTTCCACATCGAGTGCGACGCGGCCATGCTGGCCGACTGGATCGGGTCGAACCTCGCCCTGCTCGACGAGCTCGACCTGGACCCGGACGCCCTGCTGGCGGCCAGCGCGGCCGTGCTACCCGACGTGGCGGACGTCTGGCAGCCGTTCGCGGTCCGCTTCGCCGCGCTCGCGCGCGGTGTTCCGGTCCCCGGGGCGCCACGCACCAACCTTCCGCTGCTCGGCAGCTGACCCGTGAGCCGGCCGACCAGTACGACCGCACGGCTGGCCCGGTTCGGCTTCGCCGACGCGGCCCGCGCCGCGGACCTGCTGTGCTCGCCGGTGCTCGCGCTGTGGGACGGGCCGGCGGCGGACGGCGGTGCGGACGCACCCCACGATGCGGCCGCCGCGGCCGTCCTCGGTGCGCTCGGCCGGGCCGCCGATCCCGATC
>JAEHDK010000194.1 GCA_016880465.1 Micromonosporaceae bacterium | reverse complement strand
GCCACGATGGCGCCGCCCATCGCCTCGATGCGGGCAAGCTCGGCGCGGGCGGCGTCCTTCAGCTCCTCGACCTTGCGGGTGACTTCGTGGGAGCCGTCGAAAATGTCGCCGTAGTCGAGCAGGTCGGTCTCGTATGCGAGAATCTGCTGCATGCGCAGCGACCACTGCTGGTCGAACGGGCGCGGCAGGCCGAGCGCCTCGTTCCAGGCCGGCAGCTGGACGGCCCGCGCCCGCGCGGTGCGCGACAGGGTCACCCCGAGCATCTCCAGGACGATCCGCTGGACATTGTTCTCCGGCTGCGCCTCGGTGAGGCCGAGCGAGTTGACCTGCACTCCGTACCGGAAACGGCGCTTGGTCTTGTCGGTCACTCCGTACCGCTGCGCCACCAGGGTGTCCCACAGCGTGGCGAACGCGCGCATCTTCGCCATCTCCTCGACGAACCGTACGCCCGCGTTGACGAAGAACGAGATCCGGCCGACCACCTCAGCCATCCGCTCGGCTGGCAGCTGGCCCGAGTCGCGGACGGAGTCCAGCACGGCGATCGCCGTGGCCAGCGCGAAACCGACCTCCTGGGTCGGCGTCGCACCGGCCTCCTGAAGGTGGTACGAGCAGATGTTCACCGGGTTCCACTGCGGCGTGTTGGCGACCGCCCACGTCACCGTGTCCGTGGTGAGCCGCAGCGACGGGCCGGGCGGGAAGATGTACGTACCGCGCGACAGGTACTCCTTGACGATGTCGTTCTGCGTCGTGCCCTGCAGGGCCCCGGTCGGTACGCCCCGCTCCCGCGCGACGGTGACGTACAGGGCCAGCAACCACATCGCCGTCGCGTTGATCGTCATGGACGTGTTGGCGGAGCTGAGGTCGATGCCGTCGAACAGCGCCCTGACGTCGCCGAGGTGCGCGACCGGTACGCCGACCCGACCGACTTCGCCCGCCGCGAGCTCGTCGTCCGGGTCGTACCCCGTCTGGGTGGGCAGATCGAAGGCCACCGACAGGCCGGTCTGGCCCTTCGCGAGATTGCGCCGGTACAGCTGGTTGCTCGCCGCTGGGGACGAGTGACCGGCGTAGGTCCGCATCACCCAGGGCCGGTCGCGTTCTGGCAACCGAAACGCCATAACGCAGTCTAAGTTACCGATGAGTCAGGTGCGCCATGAACCACATCACGGAACGACCGACATACTGTGCGCCATGGCTGACGAGTGGGCGATCACGGTACGCGGGCTGCGCAAGTCGTACGGCACCACCACCGCGGTCGCCGGCGTCGACCTCGACGTCGCCCGGGGCGAGGTCTTCGCGCTGCTCGGGCCGAACGGCGCCGGCAAGACGACGACCGTGGAGATCCTCGAGGGGTACCGCCGCCGCGACGCCGGCGAGGTACGCGTACTCGGCGCCGACCCGGCTACCGCGGACGGCGCGTGGCGGGCCCGGGTCGGAATCGTCCTGCAGGGTACGGGCGAGTTCGACGAGTTGACCGTCGGCGAGGTGGTCACGCACTTCGCCCGGTTCTACCCCGATCCGGACGAGCCGGATGCGGTCATCGACCGGGTCGGGCTGACCGACAAGCGCCGCGCACGTACGCACGCCCTGTCGGGCGGGCAGAAGCGCCGCCTCGATGTGGCGCTCGGCATCGTGGGCCGGCCCGAGCTGCTGTTCCTCGACGAGCCGACGACCGGCTTCGACCCCGAGGCGCGGCGCGACTTCTGGGCACTGATCCAGGAGCTCGCCGCGCGAGGCACCACCATCGTGCTGACCACCCACTACCTGGCAGAGGCCGAGACGCTGGCTGCCCGGGTCGGCGTCATCGCGGACGGCCGGCTCGTCGCGGTGGCCCCGCCCGCGCAGCTCGGCGACCGCGAGAACGCGCCGGCGACCGTGGGCTGGCTCGGGCCGGACGGTCCGGTCACGGAGCGGACCGCCACCCCGACCGCGTTCGTCGCGGAGCTGGCCGGGCGGTTCGCCGGGGAGATCCCGGGCCTCACCGTCACCCGGCCCACGCTGGAGGACATCTACCTGGAGATGATCGGCACGACCGGAGCGGAGGAGCCGGCATGATGGATCTGGCCGTGCGGCAAGGCGTACTGGAGACCAAGCAGTTTCTCCGCAGCCGCGAGGCGGTGGTGTTCTCGCTGCTGTTTCCCGTCATGCTGCTGGTCATCTTCGCGGCCATCTTCACCTTCGAGATCGCGCCCGGCGTCGAGTTCAGCCAGTACTTCATCGCCGGCATGATCGCCTCTGGACTCCTCTCGGTCGGCTTCCAGAGTCTCGCGATCCAGATTCCGATCGAGCGCGACCGCGGCGTGCTCAAGCGCCTGCGCGGTACGCCGATGCCCAAGCCGGTGTACTTCGCCGGCAAGGTGATCATGGTGCTCGCGATCGGCGCGGCCGAGACCGTGTTGCTGCTCGTAGTGGCCGCGCTGTTCTACGACCTGCCGCTACCGTCCTCAGTGGACAAATGGCTGACGTTCGGTTGGGTCGCCCTGCTCGGCATAACGGCCTGCACGCTGTGCGGGATCGCGTTCTCCTCGGTGGCCCGTACGGCCCGCAGCGCCCCCGCGGTCGTGACCCCCGTGGCGTTGCTGCTTCAGTTCACGTCGGGTGTGTTCTTCGTTTACACCCAGCTGCCCGAGGTGATGCAGCGCATCGCTGCGCTGTTCCCGCTCAAGTGGATGTGCCAGGGCATGCGCTCGGTGTTCCTACCGGACTCCTTCGCCGCACAGGAGCCAGCCGGCTCGTGGGAACTCGGCCGGGTCGCTCTCGTCCTCGGCGGCTGGTGCATTCTCGGGCTCGTGCTCTGCCTGGTCACGTTCCGCTGGACGACCAAGCGCGACGGCTAGCGGCGCCCGGGCCGTTGACGTGAACGCGTCCGTGGCGGGCCTCTGGAAGCCGATACCCACGGCGCGGTCGGCATTTCCTTCGGCGGCGCACCTACCATCGGCGAGATGACGACGTCTCGAATTCCGATGGACCTCGACGCGTACGAGCGTCAGGCACTTAGCGGCGGCTACCCGACGCTGTACGGCTACCCGCTGGTGGCGCCGCGTGAGCATGTCGAGCTGATCCACCGCGACCTTGACCGGTCCGCCTACCCCCCACCCGTTCGGCTCGCATCCGTGGTCGCACAGGGACCGGTGGACCCACACCGGTGTGCTGCAACTACACCGGCCGGGCGACGCCTACGCTGTCTGGGCTTCTACCACGGTCACCGGCTTGACTGGTACATCAACGTCCAGGCGCCCTACCGCCGAACACCCGATGGATTCGACACCCTCGACCACGGCATCGACATCGTCGTTCACAACGACGGCTGGCAATGGAAGGACCGCCACGACGTCGCCGAACAGGTCGCCGGCGGCCGACTCACCAAGACCGAGGCGAACACCGTCTGGTCCGCGGCCAACCGAGTTGCCACTGCGCTCAATCGCGGCCTTCGCTGGTGGCTACCCAGATGGGCCCGCTGGCAGCCCACCCGAACCCAGATCCGGCCCGACCCGAAACCGAACCAACCAGCCTGACCCCTACCCGGGCCCCGAATCTGCCGGGCCCCTGGGTCTGCTCGCTGGCGTTCACGGAAGCGCACCCGCTACGCCCTCCGCCCGGCCGCCGAGAAGCGCGAATCCGCCGACAGGAAGATCCTTGCCCATCCGCGGCGCCGCTCGTGCTGGTACGGCGTGTCGCGGTCACGCCGTGGTTTGTCCATTGTGGACTTGTCGGACCGGGCCGGTAGGGTTCGTACATGAGTTCGGGTGCCGGGGTGGTGGCGGCGCTCGACGGTGTGT
>JAEHDK010000193.1 GCA_016880465.1 Micromonosporaceae bacterium | reverse complement strand
CAACCTGGTGTACAACATCAATTCGTATGGCAATCCCGCCTATGGCAACGAGCGCAGCGCGGGCGGCATTTACGTGGACGGCGGCACTCTGCGATTCGACCGCATCACCCAGCCCTAATAAGAGCTACCGGGTAGACGAGAGTCATACTCGGCTCCGGTAAGCCGCCGGTAGGTGAGCACTTTTTCTGCCAGGATCTTGAGTCCTTTAGCCAGATCGTGCCCCTGCCGGTGGTCGGGAGACCTGACCGCTGATGGGATGTCGTGCCCGTTGATCCTGGCGTGAGCACTTGTTTATTAGGTTGCTGGTCAATCTCCCGCAGGCTCGCCGGGTCCAGGGTGTGTCTACTGTGGAATGGAGCTGGAGTTGCTGTTCGTCGGGGACGACTGGGCGGAGGAGCATCACGACGTCGAACTGCAGAACGAGGCCGGCCGGGTGCTGGCCCGGGCGAAGCTGCCCGAGGGCGTCACGGGGATCACCCGGCTGCACGCGATGATCGGCGAGCACGTCGGCGAGGACGAGGAAGACCCGACGGTTGTGGTCGGGATCGAGACCGAACGCGGCCCGTGGGTGCAGGCGCTGATCGCGGCCGGCTACCAGGTCCACGCAGTCAACCCGCTGCAGGCGGCCCGCTACCGGGAACGCCACCGCGTGTCCGGGGCCAAGAGCGACACCAAGGACGCACACGTCCTGGCCGATATGGTGCGCACCGACCGCCACCAGCTGCGTCAGGTCGCCGGCGACAGCGCAGAGGCCGAGGCGGTCAAGGTCCTGTCCCGGGCGCACAAGACGCTGATCTGGGAACGCACCCGCCACCTGCTGCGACTGCGCCACGCGCTGCGGGAGTTCTTCCCCGCCGCCCTGGTCGCCTTCGACGACCTGAACGCCGTCGACGCCCTGGAACTACTCGCCACAGCACCGGACCCGGTCGCCGCGGCCGCGCTGAGCATCGAGGCGATCGAGGCGGCGCTGAAGAAGGCTCGCCGGCACAACCGCGGGGCCAAGGCGCAGGCGATCGCCGCCGCGCTGCGCGCCGAGCACCTCGACCAGCCCGCAGTCGTGGCCGCCGCATACGCGGTCACCGTCCGCGTCCAGGCCGCGATCCTGTCCGTCATCAACACCCAGATCGGCGAGTTGGAGGAACAAGTAGCGGCAAATTTTTCGCAGCACCCGGACGCTGACATCTACCTCAGCCAGCCCGGTATCGGGGTCGTGCTCGGCGCCCGGGTGCTCGGTGAGTTCGGCGACGACAAGAACCGCTACATCGATGGCCGAGCCCGCCGCAACTACGCCGGCACCAGCCCGATCACCCGCCAGTCCGGCAAGAAGAAGACCGTCCACGCCCGCTATGTCCACAACGACCGGCTCCTCGACGCGCTCGGCCGGCAAGCCTTCTGCGCGCTGCGCGCCTCACCCGGCGCCCGCGCCTACTACGACCGCATCCGCGCCCGCGGCGCCGGCCACCACGCCGCGCTACGCCAACTCGGCAACCGACTCGTCGGCATCCTGCACGGCTGCCTCAAGACCGGCACCGAGTACGACGAAGCCAAGGCCTGGACACCCGCCCAACAAGATCAATAACTTGGCCGCTTGACAAAATTCAACATGGGATGTCTGGCTACAGGAACTGGCCGGCCTGGACGGCGGGGACGGCCGCGGCCGGGCACATCTGGGCACCCTGCGCCACCGGCTGCTCAACGTGCCGGCCCGGCTGGTCCACCACGCCGGGCAGGTCACCCTCCGGCTGCCCCCAGGGCACCACCTGCTGGCCCAGGTCCTGGCCCGGCTACGCCGGCTTCCTATCTGGACCTGACCACCCGGCCCTATCGGCCCCCGACCCATCCCATGGAGACCAGCGAACCCGGCGCAACCCGGGCCACCGGCATACCCACCCGCCGAAAAACTACACCATTCATCAACCATCGGCGATCTATCCCGATCATGCCTCCGCTATCCGCGGATTCGGGTCAGACGGGTTCCAGTACGCCGTACGGCACCCCCACATTCCGTTTGATCCACACCGGGTGCCAGCGTCGCCTCACCCGCGACAACAGCACCCGACCGGTAGCACCACCTGCCAGGAACCTTTGAGGGCTTGCCCGAGCCGGGTGCGGGGAAAGCCCGCTCGCTCGGTTCCAAGGGGGCGGCAACGCGCCGCCGCTACCCGAGT
>JAEHDK010000192.1 GCA_016880465.1 Micromonosporaceae bacterium | reverse complement strand
GTGCGCGCCGGCGGCCCCGCTCAGCCGGCCGGCTCCGCCGCCAGCTCGGCCGGCTGGGGCACGGCTTCGCTGGGCCGGCGCATGCCGATCCGGGCGCAGATGGCGGACAGGACCCCGACACCCGCGGCCCATATCCACACGAGCTGGCCCACGCTGTGCCATAGCGCGACGCCGATGATCGGGCCGATCGTGCTGCCGATGCCCAGGGCGCTCTGCATAGCGCCGAAGTACCGGCCCCGTAGCCGGGCGGGGGCGACGATCCCGGGGTACGCGAACGTGGTCGGCCCACCGATGATCTCGGACGCCGTCCAGATCAACGTACCGAGGACGAGGAAGAACGGAATGATCGCGATCGCGTACATGCCGTACCCGATCGCGATGAGCCCGAAGCCGATGATCGCCGTCAGGCGCAACGGCCACGTCTGCACGTACCTGGTGGCCGCTACCTCGCAGGTCACCACGACGGCCGCGTTGAGGGTCACGACGGCGCCGTACCACCACAGGCTGAGCCCGGCATCCACGATCGCCAGCGGCAGCGCGGCCGTGTACTGGCTGTAGACGACCATGATGAACAGCACGGCGAGCAGGTAGAACACGTACCGCCAGTCGGACAGGACCGCCCCGTAACCGGACCGCGGCTCCGACACCTCCTGCTTGGCGTGCGCGTGCATGGGCTTCGCCCGGCGCGGCAGGTACTTCAGCGCGATCACGCCGTACGTGAGAGCGGCCAGCGCCTCGGCCCAGAACAGCCAGTTGTAGTTGATCGATACCAGCGCCACACCGAGCAGCGGCGCGGCCGTCGTGCCCAGGTTGAGGCAGAGCCGGTACATCGCGGTGACCATCACCAGCTGGCTCGGCGGGACGAGCTCGGTGAGCATCGACTGCGCGGCCGGCCGGTACAGCTGGCCGACGGTGCTCACCAGCACCACCGCCAGCAGGACGAAGACGTACACATTCAGGTAGAGGATGGAGACGAGCAGTGCCGCCGAGCCGAGCATGCTGATCAACGTGGCGGTCCGCGCGCTCAGCCGGTCGCTGAGCCAGCCGCCCGCGAACGTACCGAGCACCGCGCCCGCTCCGTACATCCCGAGGGCGATGCCGGCCTGCCCCGGCGAGAATCCCTTGTGGGTGAGGAACAGGACCAGGAAGATCTGCAGGAAGCCGGCGAGCCGGCCGACGAAGACGCCGGCCAGCAGGGCCCTTGCTTCGCGGGGCGTCTGCCGCCACGTCGCCAGGACTCCCAGGGAACCGGTGGTCCCGTCCTCGGTCGAGGTACCTTCGCCCGTTGTCGCTTCACCGCTCATCGGTGATCCACCTTCTAGTGAGGTATTGACCAAACCCGTAGGCAACGGCCTTCCAGGCCTGCCGCGGTCGACATTGGTGACATAGACTACCTCCGAATTGTGGCCGCGCACAGACCCTGCGCCGACTTCAGATCGGCATCACACCGTGTATCAAAAGGCAGGCGCGCGTTGCTCTAACGACATGAGCACGACGCGGAGCGGAGGATGTGGCTACCTGCGCGCTCGCCGCCGAACTGTCGGTGGCTGCGTCCCGGCGTGCCCAATGGACGGCGGCAGATGACCGCCGCTACCTCGCCGGACAGGGAGGTCCTGATCATGGTGGCTGAAGCGCACAAGGCCCTCGAACGGCTGCCTGACGACTTCATGCAGCACCCGTACGAGACGATGGCGAGGTTCCGGAACGCTGGCCGGGTCCACCATGTCGTGTTCCCGCACGGAGCCGACGTGTGGCTGGTGACGCATTACGACGACGTTCGCCAACTGCTCTCCGATCCGCGCGTAAGCAAGGACGGGCGGCGAATGAACGAGATGTTCGCCAAGCACTCCGGCATCCCCGTCGAGGAGGGTGAGTCGGTCAGCGTCGGATTCGACGACGAGCTGTCCTGGCACATGCTCAACAGCGACCCACCGCGCCACACGCGGCTGCGCAGCCTGGTCAGCAAGGCATTCACGCTGCGCCGGATGGAGGCTTTCCGGCCCCGCATCGAGCAGCTGGTCGACGAGATGCTGGACGCGATCGAGGGCAAGGACGAAGTCGACCTGGTCGGCGAGTACGCGCAACCGCTGCCGATCATCATCATCTGTGACCTGCTCGGCATTCCCTTCGCGGACCGCGAGCGGTTCCAGCGCTGGGCGGTCGAGCTGGTCGGTGCCGGCCAGGATCCGGAAGTGGTCGAAGCGGCCTCGACGAACGTCGTGAAATACGCCAACGCCGTCATCGATGCCAAGCGGGCCAACCCCGACGACGACATGGTCAGCGCGCTGATCCGGGGCGCCGGGGAAGAGGGCGGCGACCGGCTGACGCAGGACGAGCTCGTGGCGATGATCTTCCTGTTCACGGTCGCCGGACACATCACGTCGCAGCACACGCTGTCGAATGGGATCCTCAGCCTGCTCACCCATCCCGACCAGTTGGCCAAGCTGCGGGCGAACCTCGAGCTCATGCCGGCGGCGGTCGACGAGCTGATGCGCTACGACGGTGGCGTCGGCGTGGCGACCTTCCGCTTCACCAAGGAGGAAATCGCCATCGGCGACGTCGTCATCCCGCCGGATCAGATTCTGGCGCTGTCGCTGACGTCGGCGCACCGCGACAACTCACGCTACCCCGACGCGGACACGCTGGACATCGAGCGCCACCCGCTCGGCGTGCTGGGCTTCGGGCATGGCACGCACTTCTGCATAGGCCAGCCGCTGGCCAAGATCCAGTCAGAGGTCGCGCTGACCAAGCTGATTACCCGGTTCCCGCACCTGCGGCTCACTGCCGACCCGGCAACGTTGAAGTGGGAGAGCAGCCCTCTGCTGCGTGGCCTGCTGACGCTGCCGGCCACCGTGAAACCCCCACAGGACTGACCACCCTCGCACCACAGCGGACGGCAAGCTGTCGCGCCCCATGCGCGACAGCTTGCTTCTATGGGTGTACACGTCTTGGCCCCGCCGGCAGCCCCTGCGGCCGGCCTGCGGCTGTTCCACTGTGGACGGTTACCCAGCGTGAGCGCGCCCGACCGGCGGCCACCGGCACCGGACCGTTGCTCGGGCGGCCGACACCCGCGGCTACC
>JAEHDK010000023.1 GCA_016880465.1 Micromonosporaceae bacterium | reverse complement strand
GTCAGCGAGCCCGGGCATCATCCCGGCCTCGCCGTCCACTGTGGAGAGTGCAGCATGAGGATCACCGCACGGAGCCTCGGCCGGGCGGCCGCGATCACGTTCATCGCCGGCACCGTCGGCGGCGCTGCCCTGCTCGCCGGCGAGGCCATCGCCGCGCGCGCCCGGCGGTACGCGCGCCCCGACCTGGGTCTGGCCCTGCGCTCGTCGGTCGGGGCGGCCAGCGCGCCACCGCTGCGGTTGGTCCTGCTCGGCGACTCGTCCGCCCTCGGCGTGGGTGTCGACCGCGTCCAGGACACCGTCGGCGGCCAGCTCGCGGCCCTGCTCAACCGGGACGCCGGGGGTGACCGGCGGGTGGAGCTGTCCAGCGTCGCGGTGTCCGGATCGCGCTCCGCCGATCTGGCCACCCAGGTAGCCAGGGCGCTCCTCGGCAACCGGCCCGACGTCGCGGTGATCCTGGTCGGTGCCAACGACGCAACCGGCCTGCGCCGGCCCCGCGACGCCGCCGCCCACCTCGCCGCCGCGGTCCGCCGGCTGGCCGACGCGCACGTGGCTGTCGTCGTGGGTACGTGCCCCGACCTGGGCGCGGTTCGAGCCGTGGCGCCCCCGCTCCGGCAGATTGTCGGTTGGCTGGGCCGGCGGGTGGCCCGGGCCCAGGCGCGGTCGGCCACCCAGGCGGGCGCGCTGGTCGTCGACCTGGGCGCCGAGACCGGCGCCGTGTTCCGGGCCGACCGGGGCACGCTGTGCCACGACGGCTACCACCCGTCCGCCGACGGATACCAGGTCTGGGCCCACGCGCTGTACCCGGCGGTCGTGGTCGCCGCCTCAGCGACCTCGGGCCGCAACGCATGAGCCTTGGCGACTCCGGCCGCGACGCGTGAGAAATGCCATCGGAGCACCGGCGCTTACCGCACGGTAACGTGTCGCCATGCCCGACGCCGTAGTTGTCGCCACCGCGCGGTCCCCGATCGGCCGCGCGTACAAGGGAACGCTTCGCGACCTGCGGCCCGACGATCTGACCGCGACGATCGTACGGGCCGCGCTGGACAAGGTGCCGCAGCTCGATCCGCGGGACATTGACGACTTCTATCTGGGCTGCGGCCTGCCGGGCGGCGAGCAGGGCTTCAACATGGCCCGGGTGGTCGCGATCCTCCTCGGCTACGACCACCTGCCCGGCGCCACGCTCACCCGGTACTGCGCGTCCTCGCTGCAGACCACCCGGATGGCGTACCACGCGATCAGGGCGGGCGAAGGCGACGTGTTCGTCACGGCCGGGGTCGAGTGCGTGTCCCGGTACGTCCGGGGCAGCTCGGACGGCCTGCCCCCCGAGGCCCAGCAGCTGGTCGGCGGCGGCTGGCAGAACGCGGTGTTCGACGGCGCCCGTGCCCGGTCGGCCGACCGGGCAGCCGGCGGCGCGCCGGACTGGACCGACCCGCGCGCCGACGGCGAGGTGCCCGACATCTACCTCGCGATGGGCCAGACGGCGGAGAACCTGGCGCAGGCCAAAGGCGTGACCCGGGCCGAGATGGACGAGTTCGGCGTACGGTCGCAGAACCTCACGGAGAAGGCGATCGCCGACGGCTTCTGGGCCCGCGAGATCACCCCGGTCACGCTGCCCGACGGTACGGTGGTCGCCCGCGACGACGGCCCGCGCGGGGGCGTGACGCTGGCCGCGGTCGAGGCGCTGCAGCCGGTGTTCCGCCCGGACGGCCGCGTCACCGCCGGCAACTGCTGCCCGCTCAACGACGGCGCGGCAGCGGTGGTGATCATGAGCGACACGAAGGCGCGCGACCTCGGCGTCACGCCGCTGGCCCGGATCGTGTCGACCGGGGTGACGGCGCTCTCGCCGGAGATCATGGGGTTGGGGCCGGTGGAGGCCTCCCGGCAGGCGCTGCGCCGGGCCGGCATGACGATCGCGGACGTGGACCTGATCGAGATCAACGAAGCCTTCGCGGCCCAGGTCATCCCGTCCTACCGCGACCTGGACATCCCCATCGACAAGCTCAACGTGAACGGCGGCGCGATCGCCGTCGGCCACCCGTTCGGCATGTCCGGCGCGCGGATCACCGGCACCCTGCTGAACTCGCTCGACTGGCACGACAAGACCATCGGGTTGGAGACGATGTGCGTCGGCGGCGGTCAGGGCATGGCGATGATCTTCGAGCGGCTCGCCTGAGACCTCCTGGGGCGGACGACGGCCGGCCTAGAGTGCGCGGCGGGTCGCGGCGAGGTCGGCAGCTGCCGCATTGACCACCGCCGGATCCGGATCGGCCGCGGCCAGGTCCGTAGTCACCACCCGCAGCTGGTCCAGCAGTGCAAGATCGTTATCTAGCCGGGGTACGGGCCGGCGCGGCTGGCCCTCGACGTCGGCTGCCCGGTCGGCCAGCCGCTGGACCAACGCGTAGACGAGTTCGGCGCGCGTCGCGCCGCCCCCGTCCCGGGCCAGTACCGCCCAGCGCGGCGGCCCCCAGTGCCCGGCCCGGGACATGAGCAGGCCGACCTCGCGCCGCAGCTCGTCCACGACTAGCGAGAATACGGATCCGGACCGCTGGAGGTGAGCGTTGCCAGGCACTTCGGTCTGCCGCGCAGGCACGCCCGGCACGCACTGACTGGCCGCGGTACTCAACGAGCTCCGCGTCAGCAAGCCTGGGGGCGCGCATTCCCGAGCCGGTCAGGTGCTGGCGTCGAGTACGGCGTGGCGCCTGCCGGCGGCACCGGAGACGACGGACCGGACACGCTGAGCGAGCTGCGGGGACGGCTCACCAAGGCGGCGCCAGCTCCGTGAGTGCCACTGGCAGACCTTCGCCGAACTCCGCGGCGCTCTCGTGTACCTGAGCAAGCGCTGTCCCCCACGCACGTGCCTGGCGGCGGGTGAGCGCGTCGACGTCCAGCTGCTGGCCTGGCGCGGCCAACACGCACATGGCGTGCACGGGGCCGAGGTCGGTCTCGACGGTCTCCACCAGGGCGCCGCCGGCCGACCGCATTGGCGGGGCGAGCGCGATACCGCGGCGCGCCCAGACTCTGCATCAGCTGTGCCACGACCGCCACCTCGGCACCTGAACGCCGGGTGGCGGGGACGAATCGCAGGTAGGACTGCGGTCGACCGGATGGGTCGGGAAGGGCGAAGACGTGACTGGCGCTGGAGCGCCGCCACCGAGCAGCACCAACCGGGTACCCCCACCGGGCGGCGACGGCATCGGCCACCGGGGAGCACCGCGACTCGTCCACCGTCTGGGCGAGTCTGTCGATCTCTACCAGCGTCATCATCGCGGCAACCGTGCCCAACGGGCCCCGCAGCCGCAACATGTTTCCCCATCGACCACCGGTGGCCGGCGAATGTACCAGCGGCCGCATCGGGCCGACCCGTCAGGTCAGCTGAGCGCAGGTCCGGGCCAGTCGGGGGTGGCGAGCAGGTTGCCGTCACCGGTGACCAGCAGCGCCGCGTGCCCGGGCAGGCCGGCGAGCCAGGCGATCGCCTGCGGTCCACGCGCTACAGCCGCGGTGGCGTACACGTCGGCCCAGGTCAGCGATGGCCCGATCACCGTGGCCGCGAGCAGGTCGCGGGCCGGCCGGCCGCTGTGCGGGTCGACGATGTGGCTGCCCCGGTGCGCGCCACCCGAGGTGGCGACGCACGCGTTCGAGACGTCGACGACGGTGATGAGTTGATCGGACCTGATGGGGTCCTGGACACCCACCCGCCAGGTGCCGCGCACCACCATGTCTCCGCCCGCGCTGACGTAGTAATCGAACCCGTCGAGGTGGGCCGCGGCTCGTTCGACGGCCCACCCCTTGACCAGACCCGAGGGATCGAACCAGGTCCCGCCGGTCGGGGCGGGCAGCCGGCAGTCGAAGTACCCGTACGTACGCTCACCGGCCTGCGCGCACAGCTCAATGATGGCGTCGACCAGTGGGTGGTCCACCTGCTCGCCGTTGTTGATGGCGCTGACCAGGCTGTCCTCGCGGTAGGTGCTGAAGACCGCGTCGAGCGCTCGCAGTTCCGCGAAGACCGCCTCCACCGCGCGGGCAACACTCGGATCCGCGGCGGTCGGGCCGCGCACGTGCACGCTGACCGGCAGGCCCATTATCTGTTCGACGAACGCGCGGCGGCCCATGGTCAGCCGGTGAAGTGTGCGCTGTCGAGGGCGGCCTGCACTGATCGGATGTACCCGTCACTGGTGACCGTCGCGCCGGTGACGGCGTCGATGTTTGCGCCCTGTGCGGCGATTACCTCCGCCCGCAGCTGCGGCACCGCGTATGAATTGATCTCTATGTCGTGGCGGTTGCCGTCCGGGACCTGGAGCGCCTTGACCTCAGTGATCTTATTAGCGCTGATCGTCAGCTGCACCTGGACCGGACCCCAGCGAGTCTGTTCCACGGTCCCGTTGACGACGGTGGCGCCGGTCAAGCCGGACGGCTCAGCCGCGCCCGACGGGACCGCCCCCGGGCCGGACACGATCCCGGGAGCGTTGGCTGCTGGCCGCGACAGCGGGCCCGGACCCGACGTCGACGTGCGATAGCTGAACAGCAGCACCACCGCGGCCACCGTCGCGACGAACCACATCGTTATCTTGCGCATTCACACCGGTCCTTCACCAGCTGAATCGTTCGAGGTGCAGCCGCTTCACGGGTACGTGGGCCCGGCGCGCTGCTCGGATCACCGCGGCCGCCCAGGGCTCGGGGCCACAGACGAAGACATCATGCTTGGCGATGTCCGGAACGAGCTGCCGCAGTCCGGCCGCGTCGTCACGCCATCCGGCGGGTAGCCACGACTGGGCACGTCCTCGAGGACCCAGCAGGTAAACCACCCGGACACCCCTGGTTGCGGCCAGCCGCTCCAGCTCGCCCTGGAACACCAGATCGGCGTCGGATCGGGCCCGGTACAGCAGGACCGCATCGCCGGGCCGGTACGGCAGCTCCTCCAGCAGCGCCAACAGCGGTGCCAGGCCGATCCCGGCGGCGATCAACGTGACTCGGCGCGCCACCCGCCGTTCGCCGGTCAGCTGCCCGTACGGGCCCTCGACCAGTACCCGCGGGCCCGGCCGGAGCCGGGCCACGGCGGAGCTGCCGTCACCGACGTCCTTGACAGTGATGCGCAGCAGGTCCGGCCGGGGAGCGGCGGACAGCGAGTACGGGTGTGCTC
>JAEHDK010000191.1 GCA_016880465.1 Micromonosporaceae bacterium | reverse complement strand
GTCGTCGAGCGCGACTTCCCGCTGTTGTCCACAAAGGACATCAACGCGCTGGTCAAGCAACGGCTGCGGCGCAAGCTCGCTGTCGTCGGCGCGTGCATCGGTACGGATGCGCACACCGTCGGCATCGACGCGATCCTGAACGTGAAGGGCATCGCCGGGGAGAAGGGCCTGGAGTACTACCGGGAGTTCCGGGTGGCCAACCTGGGCGCCCAGGTGAGCGTGCCGGAACTTGTGGCGCGGGTACGCGCCGAGCGGGCCGACGCGGTCCTGGTCAGCCAGGTGGTCACCCAGCGGGACGCGCACCTGCACAACACCCGGGAGATGTCGGCCGCGTTCCGGGAGGCGTTCCCGGCCGGCCGGCGTCCGCTGCTGGTCGTCGGCGGGCCGCGCTTCGACGAGCGGATGGCGGGCGAGCTGGGCGTCGACCGGATCTTCGGGCGTAGCACCACCCCGCGCGAGGTGGCGAGCTATCTGGTGCACGCCCTTGTCACCAGGAAGGCGCAGACGTGACCGACCCCCGGCTCGGCTTGTCCGTCACCCACCGCCGGTACGTGCCCTACGCGCACGCGCACTACGCCGGCAACCTGGTGGACGGGGCGTACGCCCTGGGCCTGTTCGGCGACGTGGCCACCGAGGTGTGCATCCGTACCGACGGCGACGAGGGGCTGTTCGCCGGGTACTCCGAGGTGCGGTTCCTGGCCCCGGTCCGGGCCGGCGACGTCGTCGAGGTGACCGCGACGGTCAGCCGCATCGGTACCCGCAGCCGGACCCTCGAGCTCTCCTGCGCGGTCGTCTGCCGCGGCACCGGCGGGTCCGCGGCCGCCGTACTCGACCCGCCGATCGTGGCCGTGGTCGCGACCGGCACGGTGGTGGTGCGGGGCCGGTGAGCCGGGTGGCGTGCGTCGACGTCGGTTCGACGTTCACCAAGGCGGCGCTGGTCGACACGGACAGTGGCGAGCTGTGCGCCACGGCCGAGCATCCGACCACGGCCGGCACCGACGTACTGGTGGGGCTCGACGCGGCGGTGGCCGCCCTCGGCGGCGCCGAGCAGGTACTTGTGTGCTCGTCGGCCGGCGGCGGGCTGCGGCTGGCGGTCGTCGGCTACGAGCGGCTGGTCACCGCCGAGGCCGGACACCGGGTCGGCCTGACCGCGGGCGCGCGCGTGGTGCACGTCTCCGCCGGGCCGCTGGACGCCGCCGGGGTACGGGACCTGCGTGCGGCTCGCCCCGACGTGGTGCTGCTTGTCGGCGGCACCGACGGTGGCGACGCGGACGTCCTGCGACACAACGCCCGGAGGCTGGCCGGTACCCGGCTGCGCCGGCCGGTGGTCGTGGCCGGCAACGCGGACGCCCGGGACGACGCCCTCGCCATGCTGGCCGCGGGCGGTGTCCCGGCCACCGCCACCGACAACGTGCTGCCGCGCATCGGCGAGCTGCAGCCAGGCCCGGCCCGCGCTGCGATCCGCGAGGTGTTCCTGCACCACGTGATCGGCGGCAAGGGTCTCTCCCGAGGTACCCGGTTCGCCTCCCTGGTGCGCGCGGCCACCCCGGACGCGGTGCTGTCCGGTGTCGAGCTGCTCGCCGAGCAGGGCGGCGACGTGCTGGTGGTGGACGTGGGCGGGGCGACGACCGACGTGTACTCGGTGCTCACCCCGGACGGCGAGCACCGGGCAGTCGCGGGAACCGCCTGGCACGGCCGTACCGTCGAAGGAGATCTGGGGGTGCGGTGGTGCGCACCCGGCGTGCTGGCCGCGGCGCGCGCCGAGCGACTGGCCGGTGCCGAGCCCGGGTTGGCGCAGGCCGCAGCGCACCGGGCGGTCGAGCCGGGATTCCTGCCGGCCGATGAGGCCGAGTACGAGATGGATGCCCGACTCGCCATGCTGGCCGCCACGGTGGCCCTGCGCCGGCATGCGCGCGGCGAGCGGGACCTCAGCGCCGTGCGTCTCGTGGTCACCTCCGGCGGCGTGCTCCGGCATGCGACGCCGGAGCGGTTAGCTGGCCTGCTCGACGCGGTGCTGGCCGACGTGGCCGGCGGCTGGGCGCTGCCCCGCGCCCCGCGCCGCG